>SKGW01000042.1 GCA_007117285.1 Bacilli bacterium | reverse complement strand
GATATAAACCGGTTTTAAATAAAAAGAAAAAAGAAAAATAAAAGAAACGAACAAAAGTTCGTTTTTTCTCTTTTCAAAATTTAAAAAACATGGTATTATATTATGAGAGATGGGGGATTAATATGGAGAAAATTCAAATTAAACTAATGGAGCACACACCTTTTGTGAAAGAAGATGGAACTTTTGACAAGGAAAAAGCACTTATGCACGGAGCTAGAATAGCAGGAGTTTGTTATAGCAAAGAGGGCTTTGAAACTTTAAAAAGCGAACCAGAAGAAACAACGCAAAAAAGAATGAAAGGCACATTAAAACTAGAACACCATAGTGTTTATGATCATGTTAATATTGGACTAGAAATAAAAAACATTCCAAAGATTATGGCGATGATTTTAAATAATGAAAAACAATATAACACTAGTGAAAAATCAGCAAGATATACGCCAGTTGTAAGTGGTGAAAACTCAGTAATAACTAAAACGGAACAAGATCTTTATGATAAGTGGCAGATTATTTTTGAGGAAAAAATAAAAGAACAATATGGTGACGTTTATAATGACGAAAAAATAGAGAAACTGGCACATGAAAACGCAAGATATTTAGTAACTGTTTTTATGCCAACCGAAATGATTTATACAGTTCCGTATGCCCAATTAAACAAAATAGTTGATTTTATGAAACGATTATTAGTTAAAGAAAACCCAAACATGTTAGAAGAAAGACTAGTTCCTTATATTATTAGGTTTTTATCTGAAATCGATAAACTTAATTTAAGTGAAGAATTATTACAATCAAACAGAAAAAATAGAGATTTTTCTTTAATCGGACAAGAGAAAAAAAGAGAAAATTTCAATTATACTTATGTTACTTCGTATAAAGGAACATTTGCACAGCTAGCACAGTCTCAAAGGCATAGGACTTTGGACTATGAAATGTTTATGTTAGAAGATCAAGAATTTTATGTTCCACCAATAATTGAAGACGATGAGAAGTTAAAAAAAGAATGGCTTTTGGATATGGAAAAAGTTGGTTTTGTTTTTCCTCAAGGTCAGATGATTGAAATAATAGAATCAGGTAATTTAGACAACTTTATTTTAAAAGCAAAAGAAAGACTATGTGTTTCAGCTCAACTTGAGATATTTAATCAAGTGAGGGAGACAATGAAAAAATATCACGAAGAGTTATCGCAAAGAGATCAAATTTTATCAAAAAAACTATACAAAATGGATTTAAGATGTCAAGGAATGGACTACAAATGTGCTGCTCCATGTAAACAATTGAAATCAAAAATAAAAGAACGTAAAGTTTAAAAATAAACTAAAGTTGCAAAAACCTTTAGTTTAGGCTATAATCTAGGTATATTAGTACTGAAGGGAGAGATTAGCTTGAAAATCACATCTGTAAGAGTTCGTAAGTTTGAAAAAGAAGATTCTCGTATGAAAGGAATTGCGACTGTATTGCTTGACGATTGCTATGCAATACACGACATTAAAGTAATAGAAGGCGATAATGGACTTTTTATTGCAATGCCAAGTCGTAAGACGCCAACTGGAGAATACAGAGATATTGCTCATCCAACGAACCAAGAAACTAGACAAATGTTTGAAGAAGCAGTTCTAGAGGCTTACAATAGCGAAGAAAAGGAAGACTAATTCTTCCTTTTTTCTTGTAACTTTCTAAATAACAGTGTTATAATTTAAATAGGTGATACTATGGCAAAGAAAAAAATAAGCAAAAGTTGTATTTTCCGTTTAATATCATACGGTGTTTTTTCGCTTTGCTTAATAATTTATTTTATATTTGTTGCAACAACATATTCATACCGCATAGTTTCGCTAAGGAATCAGGAAAAAGAATTACAAGCAAAACTAGAAGGACTGACAACAGACGAAAAATCTTTAAAAACTGAAATAACAAAACTAAACGACCCAGAATATGTAGCGAGTTATGCACGAGAGCATTATCAGTACTCTCGTGATGGCGAATACATTATTCAAATCAATCAAGAAAAAACCATCGCGCCATATCAAAGTGCCTTTGAAAATTTACCTATTATGATTCCCGCAGTAATGATTTTGGGAATAGTAACAATAAAATTAATAAGAAAAAAATAAAAACTTCAAATTGAAGTTTTTTTTATAATTTAAAATCGTTAATAATTTCATCAGTCATATCTTTATTATCAAAAAAGTTACGGTGCTTATACTTATAGATTTTTGCAATAAAATTAGACGGAAGAGTCTGAACCAATATGTTGTACTTAGTAATAGTTTCATTATAATAATTTCTAGAAGCTGTTATTTCAACTTCTGAATTATCAAGACCTTCCTCAATCTTAGTGAAATTTTCAACTTTATTAAGTTCCTTGTGTTTTTCTTTTAAAACATTAAATTCATTAATCCCATCGTAAAGTTTTCTATCTAATTCAAAATTACTTAATTTGCGAGATCGAAGCTTAACAATTTCTTCTAATATATCTTCTTCAACTTCAACATTTGCTTTAATAACACCAATAGATTTATTAAGCAAATCAAAACGCTTTCTCAATATAGCATCAATAGTAGCTTCCGCTTCATTAATTCTAATGATATACTCCTGGAAATTATTGTATGTAATAATAAACCAAGTGAAAAAAATTGTCAAAACAACTAAAATTACAAATCCAAGAATAAATACATCCATTACAATCACCTATCAAGATTATAACAAACAACACTTGATAATTCAATTTAAATCGCAATAAAAAAACTTGAAAGTTGACTAAATTATCAAAATAGTATATTATTGTCTTACTTAAAAAACAAAGAAGTGGCAGTAGCAATTAATAAACTCAAAGAGAATTCGTGGTTGGTGAAAACGAATAGGGAGTTAGTTGTGAAGAACACCATGGAGTTGTGTTTCTGAAATTAGTAAGTTACACCGGTTAATTACCGTTAAAGATTAGAGAAATCAGTTATGATAAAAAGGGTGGTACCGCGTTTAAACGCCCCTTTATTTTAACTGATTTTTTTATAGGAGGGTATTATGATAAAAAAAGAAGAATTAAAAAAACTAGCTGAGAAATTAATGTTTAAAATGAGTGAAGAGGAGTATGAAACTCTTGAAAATGAATTTGAGACAATAATTAAGCAAATGGAAAAAATAAATCAATTAGAAGGGATTTCTAATGTTGAACCAATGACATTTCCTTTTGAAAATAGTGGTGCTTTTTTGCGTGAAGATGAAATTGGTGATTATTTAACTACAGATGAAGTTTTAAGCAACACAAAATATCATTTAAATGATCAGGTAAAAGTTCCAAAGGTGGTGGAATAATGATAAAAGAATTAAGAAAAAAATTAGATACTGAAAAAGTAACTAAAGAAGAGTTGTTTGAAGAATCAATTAAAAAGGCGAAAGAAACTCAAAAAAAATATAATTGCTTTGTTACGATAACTGATAAATTCAAATCAAGGGCTAGTAATACTTTGTTATCAGGAATTCCATATTCACTAAAGGACCTTTACTCAACCTCAGGAATTTTGACAACATCATCTTCAAATATTTTGAAAAATTATATCCCCGTATATGATTCAACTGTTTATAAAAAATTAAAATCAGCTGGTGCAGTGTTGGTGGGCAAAACGGTTTTGGATGAACTTGCTATGGGCGGATCTGGAACAACGGGACATACAGGAGCAGTAAAAAATCCTCACGATGTTACAAGAATAGCTGGTGGATCATCGGCTGGTAGTGCCGCATCTGTTGCACTTGGAATAACACCTTTTAGCATCGGCTCAGATACAGGTGATTCAGTTAGAAAGCCCGCAGCTTTTTGTGGTATCGTTGGCTTTAAACCAACTTATGGAAGAATATCAAGATACGGTATGTTTCCATTTGCATCGAGTTTAGATCATGTAGCAATTTTTGCAACAAGTGTTATGGATTGTGCAATTGTAACAGATGTTTTAAAAGGTCACGACAAAAATGATATGACCAGTTTAAAAGATGATGGAAAAGCATATGCAGAAACACTTGAAAAAGAAGTTAAAAACAAAAAACTTTTTTATATTAAAGAAGCTGTTTCAAGAGATGCTTATGATGAAATTGATGCTAATTTAGATATTGTTTTAAATAATTTTGACGGAGTTCTTTCTTCGGTTCGTGAACTTGGAATAACTGTCGATGAAATCTCAATTGATAAAGCATTGCTAACCGCAATATTTCCATCATACATGGCTATTTCCTGCGCCGAGGCCACTAGCAATAACGCTAACTTAAATGGGATTAGTTTTGGTGTTAGAGAAGAGGGAAATACAATAGAGGAAATAATGTTTAACTCAAGAACAAAAGGTTTTTCAGAATTAATAAAAAGACGCTTTGTTTTAGGTAGTTATATCTTACAAAAAGAAAATCAAGAAAAACTTTTTTTAAATGCTTGTCGTATAAGAAGACTAATTGTTAATGAAATAAATAAACTATTTGAAGAGTATGATGGATTTATAATGCCAGCATCAGGTGGAGTCGCTCCAAAAATAGGTGAGAAAACTGATCAATTAAGCGATAAATATTTAATCTTAGAAAACCACCTAGTAATTGGTAACTTTGGAGGATTTCCTAGTATAACAGTTCCATCGGGTAAAATAGAACGCATGCCAATTGGAATTAACATAACAGGTCGTGTTAAAGAAGATGATGTTGTTTTAAATATTGCACATCAATTAGAGAAAAAATTAAAGGAGATGGTGTAGATGTATAAAGTAGTTATTGGACTAGAAGTTCACTGTGAACTTGAAACAAAATCAAAAAACTTTTCGCCTGCACCAAATGAATATATAAAGACACCAAATATAAACGTAGCAACAGTTGATTTGGGACTTCCGGGAGTGTTACCGGTTGTAAACAAACAAGCGTGCTTATTGGCCCTTAAAACAGCTCTAGCACTCAATTGTCAAACACCAGATGAAATTATATTTGATCGAAAAAATTATTTTTATCCAGACTTACCTAAGGGCTATCAAATAACACAAATGAAAAAGCCAATGGGTAGAAATGGGTTTTTGAAATTTTTTGTAGATGATAAAGAAAAGAAAGTCGATATTCATCAATTACATTTAGAAGAAGACACAGCAAGTTTGGAGCACTTTAAAAACTATTCTTTAATTGATTATAACCGTTCGGGAATTCCATTAATTGAAATCGTTACAGAACCATGCCTATATTCAGCTGAAGAAGCAGTTGCTTTTTTAGAATCGCTTAGAGATTTATTTCTCTACTGTGAAGTTAGCGAGGCCAAAAGCGATAAAGGTCAGATGCGTTGTGATGTAAATATTTCTTTAATGAAAGAAGATGCAAAAGAACTTGGAACAAAAGTCGAAATAAAAAATATCAACTCATTTACAAATGTGTCAGCAGCAATTGAGTATGAAATAAAAAGACAGACTAAAATTTTAGAAGCTGGAGATGAAGTTGTTCAAGAAACAAGAAGAATTGGCGAGGATTTAAAAACACATTCAATGCGTGATAAAGTTGATGCTGTTGATTATAAATATTTTCAGGAGCCCAATCTCCCATCTATAAAAATAGAGGAAAACTTTATTTTAAAAATTAAAGAAAATATTCCCAAACTTCAATATGAAAGAATAATGGAGTATAAAAAAAAGTATAATATGTCCCATTATGATGCAGTTGTTTTATCAAAAGAAAAGAACATAGCAGATTACTTTGAAGAGTCAATATCTTATTATGGAAATTATGATAAATTAACAAAATGGGTTTCAACAATTGTATTGGGGTCTTTAAACAAACTAGAAATAAGTTTAGAAGAGTTCTTTATAACACCAAAAATGCTTGCTGAAGTTGCAAAAAAAGTAGTTGATGGTGAACT
>SKGW01000005.1 GCA_007117285.1 Bacilli bacterium | reverse complement strand
GTGATTTAATTTTATTTTTTTCTTCTTTTCGCTGTTTTTTATCAGCTTTTTTTATTTCAGAAATCGAAAGTTTTGAAGTATAATCGAATAAATATTCATTAAAGTCATCAACCAAGTTCTCATAGTTAAGACCTAAATACTTACCATATTGCTCAAGTAGCGATTTAATTCGCCCCACATCATTAAAAAACTTCATGTTTCCTGCTTCTAAATTTTCCAATTCTTCAATTGTTAAATTTAAATCTTCAGAAGTTTCTTCCAAGGAAATATCCATTCCTTCTCTTGTTTCTTTTAATTTAGAGCCTATGTCCTCCAAATAAATCATCCTCTCTAAAAAAAATAAAGTGCTCTATAAGCCATGTTCTGTACCTAAAAGGCGACAAACATCTATCTATGACTACTGTCATCCTGTTGAAAGTTCAATTCCCTTCAACAAGTTCCCCTACCAAATTTTGGGTTTCTCGCTCGTGGGGTTTACCCGTTCCACTCAAACCATTTCTAGTTTGCATCGTCACTATGGCACTTTATGACTTAAAACCATATCAAAGACTTAGGTTTTGAAGTCGCCGTTAGTAAAAACTACTGTAAGTTATTTTTTCCTTACACACGATCACTACTATCATCGCAGATAGTGCGAGCATGGACTTTCCTCTACAAAATTAATTGCAGCGTTTGTCCGAGCACTTATTCTTTTCCGTATATTACTTTTTCTAAATTTGAAAGTCTTCTCAATAAATCTGAATTGTTTACTTCGTGAGAAGAAAAACTTGGTTCTTTTAAAGTTTCTAATTTAAGGTTTAAAGCACGAATTTCTTTTTTCAACTTAAGGTTTTCTTCAAACATGGCTTTTAATTCTTCGTCCATATCTTTAATTGTTCCATTAAAGGCATCATAATCTTGAATTATAATATCCAAAAATTTGTCTACTTCTTGCGGCCTGAAGCCTCTCGTGTCTACCTTGAATTCTTTTTCCAAAATGTCTTTTTTTGTTAAAGAAACTTTATTCTGATAAAGCATATGTCTAACCTCCCCTTTTTGTTCGCTAATTAACTAAATATGGTGATTCAATTGTGCCATCACCAGCTCGTGAAGCAACATTAGGATTTAATGTAATAACTGTTCTTGGTCTACTTCTGTTAGACGCGTTTACTGGTGATAAATATCCGTTACTAATCCTATAAACACGATGCGTAGCTCCTGCTTCTGGAGTGATAGTCCACCAACTATCAGGTATTTTAGCCAAATAATTATAATTTATACAAGCTCGATCAGGTGTCGCTTTACAGTCATCATCTAAACTTACTCTTAAGTATTCATACAAACTAATTAATCCGATCAATTGATTTTCAGCAATCTTTTTACATTCCGTTGAACCATTTTTAGAAGTGTCCGCCTCACCACGAGGTCCTACGCATAAATTCATGTAGTTAAGTTTGACACGATTCTCAGGTGTTATATATTCATCATTTTCAAGAAATCCATTTATATGATAATTTATTGAACTGTTTTCTTTTTCCAAATTAATATAATCATTAATTCCATCAGAACGGTTTCTCTCAACATTATACTTATTATCCCACTGAGTCGATCTCTCTGGGCTTACTTCAATTAACTTAACGCTACTATCGCTATTTATTGCAAGAATTCTCCACATTTTCCCAGAAAATTCAACATGGTTGTTTACTTCCTCACCTCTAAAATAGTAAGAATCACCACTTGCATAAAGACCTGCTCCAGCTGTTAAAATTTCTTGAGTTTGTTTAATTCTTTCAGATAAAAATGTTGTTTTATGATCATCCCCGCAGTTTAAGAAAGGAAAGTATCCGACATCTCCATTAAAAACTCTAACTTTTACCTCGCCATAACAAGAAACATTTTCATCAACCATTTTATTCATTTCACGCATATAGCCGTTCTCTAACTGTTCTATAGATAAATTGGTTTCACGGTCAATTTCTAAATCAAATTCTTCAGGATTTTTTGAAACATAACTCTTAGCTGCATTTTCCATTCTTTTTTCTATTTCATCAAAGGCCAAAACAGTGTTTCGTCCAATTAAAAAATAAAGTAAAAAAAGTACAAAAAACAATACCAAGACAACCCCTATCATTAATACCATTTTACGATCTTTAAGCATTTGTCTTCCTCCTTAAGGTTATATGAGTTATTATAGCAAAATAAACCCTATTTATCAACTGAACATTATAGTTTTTAAAAATAATAATACAGTAAAGACATATTTAAAAAAATGTAGTATAATATAGCTGGTGATTAAATGACTTATCAGAATAAAAAAAGCACCTTTGCAAATCGTGGAATGGGACTTGAAGATGACTTGGAACAAAGCAATTGTCATTATAGATTACATGACATCGCTTTAATATATAAAAAACCAACTCCAATCACAATAAAGAAAGTCACATACCCAAATCAAAAATACACCAAAATAACAGATGGTTATTTCAAAAAATCATCGACAACTGATTATAACGGAATATACAAAGGTTTTTATATTGACTTTGAAGCTAAAGAAACAACTAGCAAAACCTCGTTTCCGTTAAGTGCAATTCACAAGCACCAGTTTGATCATTTAGAAGGTGTATCTAAGCACGGTGGAATTGCTTTCATCATAGTTAGATTTTCAAGCAACAAGGAAACGTTTTTAATTGGAATTGACTTTATAATTGATTTCCTTAAAAAAAGTGATAGAAAATCAATCCCGTATAATATAATTAAAGAAACTGCGATATTAATCAAAGAGGGCTACAGTCCAAGACTTGATTACTTAAGCGCTGTTGATAAGTACATAAATCAAGGAGGTTATTATGAAAAAATCAAATGCAACAAAATTTAAAAAACTAATCTGGAAACACCGTTTAAGTGTGATGGTGCTTATAAGTATCTTGTTGATAGTTGTTTTAACAGCTTTAGACAAGGGAGCCTTTTTGGGTGTTTTATTATTACTTGTAGTAGTAGTTTTAAGATTTATTAAAGTTTTTATAAAAAAGAAAAGTAAAAATAAGAACATTGTTAAAAAAGATCATAAAAAAATTAATAACAACACGAAGAAGAAAAATAATGTTATTGAAAAGAAAGTTGAACCTGTTAAGAAAAGTAAAAAGGTTAACAAAGGAGCTCTTAAAATTGGTCTTATAGTTTTATTGACTCTGTTTTTAGTTTTCTTACTTGGAGTTGTTTATTTTTTCACTCTTGTAGTATCGGGTGCTCCTGAGTTTAATCCGGATAATTTATATAATAAAGAGGCCTCTATCTTATATGATAAAGATGGTGAGGTTATCGCTAAAATTGGTGAGGAAATAAGACAAAAAATAGATTATGATGACATGCCACAAGTTCTTGTTGATGCTATTATAGCAACTGAAGATGCTCGTTTTTTCCAACATAATGGATTTGACCTACCAAGATTTTTAAGAGCCTCATCCGGACAAGCAGTTGGGAACACTTCCGCTGGTGGTGGCTCAACTTTAACTATGCAGTTATCAAAAAACATGTTTACCTCTACTGTTTCAACTGGATTTGAAGGAATTGTAAGAAAATTCACCGATATATATGTATCGATTTTTGAACTAGAAAAAGTATATACAAAATTTGAAATTATAGAATTTTATGCAAACTCAAATTTCATGGGAAGTAATTCTTACGGAGTTGAACAAGCAAGTCAAACATACTTTGGAAAAAGTGCTAAAGATTTGAACTTATCTGAAGCGGCTCTTATAGCAGGGCTTTTCCAAGCGCCAAGCGCCTATGACCCAAATGTGCATCCAGACAAGGCTGAAGAAAGAAGAAACATTGTTCTATCCTTAATGGAGAGACACGGATACATTACTAATGAAGAAAGAAAAATAGCTGCCGCAATCAAAGTAGAAGATATGCTTTACGAAAGTGAAGTTGCTGACATTGATTTCCTAGCCTTCATAAACACAGTAACCAAGGAAGTCGAAGATAGAACCGGGAACAATCCTTATGTTGTTCCAATGGACATATATACAACTATGGACCGAGAAAAACAAAC
Organism: Bacilli bacterium; assembly: GCA_007117285.1. GTDB lineage: Bacteria > Bacillota_I > Bacilli_A > RF39 > UBA660 > CSBR16-174. Next base: position 1,862 of record SKGW01000005.1, on the reverse strand, counting down.
GCACTTAGACGCAATATTTAGCGGAGAAACTTATGAGTGGGAAAATGAAGTTGTTCAAGGAGCAACTGTTGCCGTTGATGTTGAAACTGGAGCAATAGCAGCAATTGGTGCCGGAAGAAACCAATCTAGTAGAAGAACATATAATTATGCAACAATGACGAATAGGCATATTGGATCAACGTCAAAACCAATTTATGATTATGGACCAGCAGTTGAATTTAATAACTGGTCAACTTATCAGCCAATCATAGATGAACCAACATCGTATAGCACAGGAACCTCTGTCAATAACTGGGACAGAAAATATGACGGATTTATAACAATGAGAGATGCTTTAACTAGATCAAGAAATACAACTGCTTTAAAAACATTTCAAAGCGTTAAAAATTCAGACATCAAAACTTTCACTACAGATCTTGGTTTATCACCAGAAAATGAGGGTAATATTGTTCACGAAGCACACTCTTTAGGTGGATATACTGGTGAATCGCCACTATCTTTATCTGTTGCTTACGCAGCATTTGCAAATGGTGGTTATTATGTAGAACCCCATAGTTTCACTAAAATAGTTTACAAGGAAACTGATGAGGTATATGAAGTTCAAACAAACAAAATTAGAGTTATGAGTGATGCAACAGCCTACATAATAGCTAACGTTCTTGTAGACGCCGGAAGATGGGGTCTAGGAAATAATTATAGCGTAAACGGAGTTGCATATGGTGCCAAAACTGGTACAAGTAACTTCACAGAACAAATAAAAAGAGATTTTGGTCTTGGAAGTAACGCCATACGAGACTTATGGGTTGCTAGCACAAGTCCTAAATATGCCGTATCAGTTTGGTATGGATATGATGAAATTAATTCTGAATTTTATACAAGATTCGGAAGCAGAGAACATCGCAGGTTGTTCCAAGAAGTGGCCAAAGGTATTTATACTGAAAATCCCGGGTTTAAAAGACCTAGCAGCGTTAAAGAAGTTGCTGTTGAAAGAGGCTCTTTTCCAGCTAAATTACCTAGCGAAAACACTCCTTCTAATATGATTATTAGAGAATTATTTAAAGATGGTACTGAACCAACTGAAGTTTCCACTAGATACGCAAAATTACAAGCGCCAACAGATCTTGAATTCAACGAATCTGGCGGTGCAGTAACGCTAAGTTGGACGCCGATATCAACACCACTTGAATACGATGCAGATGCATTAAGAACTAATTTTCAAATATTATTTAGAAATGAAAATTATCTTGATAGTTTTATAACTAGTAGAATTAATAGTAACAAAGAAACTTTAGGAGATTTTGGTTATAACGTTTACGTTGTAAACGGAGATCAAGAGCAATTTCTTGGCTTTACAACAACCAATTCTTTCCAATTGAGCACCTACCCTGTTGGGACTAAAACTTATATAGTTAGAGCTGCTTATTCAAAGTTTAATTCAGCAATAAGTAATCCTTTATCAAAAAGTTTTGAAGGTCAAGCTGCTCCTGTTGCTAACTCAATTTTAAATGTTTCAGAAACTATAATACTTCCAGTTGGAGAAACTTATTTTGAACCTGAAAATCCTGTAACAGTTTTTTCAGATGGTGAAAATGTAACAGAAGACGCTAAGATAACGATAACATATAAAAATGAAATGAATGAAACGGTATTGAGTATTGATTCAATCTCTCCTCAAACCTACACAGTCATTTATAACATATCTTATAAGAGCTATCGAGGGGAACTGAAAAGAACAATTATAATAGAATAAAAGTAGAGAATTTAATCTCTACTTTTTCTATACATACATATATCTCTAAGGCCACAGCTACTACATTTTGGACTTCTAGCTGTACAATAATACCTTCCGAACAAAACTAATC
>SKGW01000011.1 GCA_007117285.1 Bacilli bacterium | reverse complement strand
TTGAAGAAAATCAAGAACAAGTAGAAGAGTACTTTTCTGGTAAGGACTATGTCGCTAATTACTTTGTTGGAAAAGTTATGCAAAAAACAAACAAACAAGCCGACCCTAAGTTAGCTTTAAAAATAATAAAAGAGCAACTTGAAAAGAGGAGATAATATGAATAAATATAGAACACATTATTGTGGGAATTTAACAAAAAAAGAAATAGATGAAAAAATAAAAATATCGGGCTGGGTTGAAAACATCAGAGATCATGGTGGTGTTATTTTTTTAGATATTAGAGATTTTTATGGAACAGTTCAAATTGTTAGTAATGACAATTCTATTTTTGATGGCATTACAAAAGAATCAACTGTTTATGTTGAAGGTTTAGTTAGACTTAGAGACGAAGATGACTTTAACTTGAAAATACCAACTGGTGAGGTTGAAATATTAGTTGAAAAAATTGATGTTTTAGGTAAATCTTTAAATGTTCTTCCTTTTGAAGTTGTTTCTTCTAGAAATTCAGGAGAAGATATTAGATTAAAACATAGATACCTAGATTTAAGGAATAAAAAAGTAAATGAAAATATTGTGTTTAGATCAAAATTAATCGATAAAACAAGAGAGATAATGAAAAGTGAAGGCTTTTTAGAAATTCAAACGCCAATTTTAACCTCATCAAGCCCAGAAGGAGCAAGAGACTTTATAATTCCTTCAAGAAAACATAAAGGTCAGTTTTATGCACTTCCACAAGCGCCACAACAATTCAAGCAACTTTTAATGGTTTCCGGTTTTGATAAATACTTTCAAATAGCACCTTGCTTTAGAGATGAAGACGCAAGAAGTGATAGAATTTATGGAGAATTTTATCAACTAGATTTTGAAATGAGCTTTGTCGATGAAGAGGATGTTTATAAAATAGGTGAAAAGTTTTTCTATGAAATATTTAAAAATTTTACTGAAAAGGAAGTAAGCAAGCCTCCATTTAGAAGAATTGCTTACAATGAAGCTATGTTAAAATATGGAACTGACAAGCCAGATCTTAGAAATCCAATTGAAATAATTGACTTAACAGATACTTTTGAAGATACAGAATTCCGACCTTTTAGAAACATTCCTGTTAGAGGAATTGTTATTAATGATATTGCCTCAAAACCAAATTCATGGTTTAACGAGCTAGTTGATTATGCAGAAAGTATTGGAATGCCTGGAATTGGATATTTCAAAGTAAATGAAGATATGAGCTTTGCTGGACCTATTGATAAATTTTTAAGTGATGATGAAAGAAATGATTTAATAAAAAAATGTGATTTAAAAGCAAATAGTGTTTTGTTTTTTATAGCAGATAGAAAACACGCTAATAAATATGCTGGCTTGATTAGAAATGAATTGGGCAGAAAATTAAATATATTAAAAGATTCTTTTGAAATATGTATTGTTAATGACTTTCCAATGTATGAATGGGATGAGGAAGAAGAAAAATATGATTTCACCCACAATCCATTTAGCATGCCAAAAGGCGGAATTGAAAGTTTAAATAGTGATCCGAAAGAAGTAATTGCTAATCAATATGATTTTGTATGTAATGGAATTGAAGTTTCATCAGGAGCAGTTAGAAATCACGATTTAGAAATCATGAAAAAAGCTTTTGAAATAGCTGGGTACACAGAAGAAGATTTAAAAACAAAATTTGGTGGAATGTACACAGCATTCCAATACGGAGCACCTCCTCATGCGGGAATGGCTCCTGGATTAGATAGAATTATTATGCTTTTACTAGAAGAAGAAAGCATTAGAGAAACAATTGCATTTCCAATGACTGCTAATGGTCAAGATTTAATGATGGGTGCACCATCAGAAGTATCTGAAATGCAACTTAGAGAAACTCATATCAAGTTAAGAGATTGAGTTTCTTTTCAATTGACCCAAAGTTTCTGTTATGTTAGAATTAATAAGGAGGTAATAATATGAAAATACCAATTGGAATTTCAGCTAGACATGCTCATTTTACTAAAGAACATTTAGAAATCTTGTTTGGTGAAAATTATAAATTTGAAAATTTTAAAGATCTTTCTCAACCAGGTCAGTTTGCAGCAACTTTTAAAGTTACAATTGAAGGACCTAGAAACAAAATAGAAAACGTTAGAATATTAGGACCTGAGAGAAATTATTCACAAGTTGAAATAACGAAAACAGATGCTGTAACGCTTGGAGTAAATCCACCAGTTAGAGAATCTGGAGATGTTAAGGAAAGTGCTTCTTTGAAAGTCATCGGACCAGCAGGTGAAGTGGTTTTAGAAGAGGGCTGTATTATTGCTAGTAGACATATACATATGCATCCACTTGATCTTGAAGAAAACGACTTAGATACTGATAAAATAGATGTGTTAATTGGAAACGGAAAAAAAACAATTTTGAAAAATGTTTCAATAAAAGTTTCTAATTTTTATAAACTAGAATTACATCTTGATACTGATGATGCTAATGCATCTTTAGTTAACCAAGGAGATTTAGCAGAAGTAGTTGATGCAAGTGAATAAACTTATGGTTTGTGATATATGTGATGTGACAAATATTGAATCAATTAAAAAAAATCTAAAAGACGAAAAAAACATTTCTTATACAGTTGGGTGCCACAATATGTGTGCGCTTGGAAGAAGAAAGCAATTCGCCATTTTAAATGGATCTGTTATAATAGCTGAGACCGAAGAAGAGTTGGTTCAAAAAATCAAGTTAAATTTAAAATAGTTTTAAAACTATTTTTTTGTGGACTATTTGTGCACTAATTAATATGTTGTGTTATAATTCGAATATGTGAGGTGAGTTATGCCAAAAATAAAATTAAGAGTAAGCTTGAAAAGTTCAACAGAATCAAGCATAAATGAATACGAAGGAATTTTAAAAGATGATGAAATAATTTATAAAGATGGACTAAATACAATCAAATTAGATTTTAATGATCATCTAATCTTGACAAAACAAAATAAAGGGTATAAAATCACTATAAATTTCCAAAAAGATAACGCTTATTGTATTTATGAAGATATTAAGTCTAATATGGGACTTAAAATGAACGTTACCAATGAAAGTTTTGAAATCGAAGAAGGATTTGTAAAATTAAATTATACCTTAGAAGAAAAAAACAAAGTTAGTTACGAACTAAAATATGAGGTGATAGAATGAAAGAAAAAACAGAATTAATAAACACCATATGTAACTTGCTAGAACTTGAAAAAGAAGATATTGTTATCGAAAACCCTAAAGATAGAAGTATGGGAGATTATGCAATACCTTGTTTTACTTTAGCAAAAAAAATGAGAAAATCACCAAATGCAATTGCTCTTGAAATTGAAGAAAAATTAGATGTTGATTTTATTGAGAAAAAAGAAGTGGTTGGCGGTTATTTAAATATTTTTATTAAAAGAGAAGAAATAATGAAAAATGTTATTTCAGAAATAAAAGAAAAGAAAGAAAATTACGGACAAACTAAATTTGGAGAGGGCAGGACTGTTGTAATTGATTATTCAGCTCCTAATATTGCAAAACCATTTAGTGTAGGGCATCTAAGAAGCACAGTTATTGGTAATGCATTAAAAAAAATATGTTTAAAAACAGGTTACGAAGTTACCGGAATAAACCATTTAGGTGATTGGGGAACTCAATTTGGGAAATTGATCTCGGCCTATAAACGATGGGGTGACACTGAATTAATTAAGGAAAACCCAATTGCTGAACTGACAAAATTATATGTTCGTTTTCACGAAGAAGCATTAGAAAATGAAGAACTTGATGATGAAGCTAGAATGTATTTTAAAAAATTAGAAGATGGCGATGAAGAATGTTTAGAATTATGGAAATGGTTTAGAGAAGAATCATTAAAAGAGTTCCAAAAAACATATGATCTTTTGGGAATAAATGATTTTGATTCATACAATGGCGAGGCCTTCTACAACGACAAGATGGATCCAATTATAAAAGAACTAGAGGAAAAAAATCTTCTTGTAGATAGTGAAGGAGCTAAAGTAGTTTTAATGGACGAATTTGCACCAGCACTTATTCAAAAAAAAGATGGAGCAACTTTATATATAACTAGAGATTTAGCTACAGCTTTCTACCGTAAAAAAACATATGACTTTTATGAAGCGCTTTATGTTGTTGGTAATGAACAACAACTTCACTTTGCTCAGTTAAAAGAAGTTATTAGAAAAATGGGCTATGACTTTTATAAAGATATGCACCACATTAATTTTGGTATGATTCTTCAAGGTGGAAAAAAGATGTCTACACGAAAAGGTAAAACAGTAAGATTACACGATGTTTTACTAGAAGCGATTGAAAAAGCTTCTTTAAGAACTAAAACAGATGAAGTTAGTAAGCAAGTTGGAATTGGTGCTGTTATATTTAACGACTTAAAAAACTACCGAACTAACGACATTGAATTTGATTTAGATGAGATATTAAAATTCGAAGGTGAAACAGGACCGTATGTACAATACACATACGCAAGGATTCAGTCCCTCTTAGAACACAACGAAGAAAATGTGGTTGATTATGGTAATTTTGAGGTAAATGATTTAATCTGGAATTTAGTATTTAAATTATATAATTTTTCTGATATAATCGAAAAGGCAAAAAAAGAATACGATCCTTCAGTGGTAGCAAAATATGCAATATCACTTGCACAAGATTTTAGTAAATTTTATGCTGAAGAAAGAATTTTAGATGAAGATAAAAACTTAAGACAAATAAAACTTAATATTTGTGAATCAGTTGGAATCGTTATAAAAGAATGCTTAAACTTATTAGGTGTTGAAGCGCCTAAAAAAATGTAGGAGGGGTTTTATGAAATTAAAAGAAATGCCAAGAGAAGAACTAGAATTATTATCGCAAAATGATTTAACCTATATGATTTTAAAAGAAAATAAAACAAAAATGACAACACCAGAAATTTTTAAAGTTATATGTGATTTGCTTGAATATTCCGAACAGTATTATTTTGATGCAATCGCTGATTATTATACAGAGCTTAATTTGGACAAAAGATTCAAACTAATTGACGGTAAAGATTGGGATTTGCGCGAGAACTATCCTTCTGAAATCGAACCAGATGATGAAGAAGACGAAGAAGAAGTAGATGAAGAAGAGGAAGAAGAAGAGATTGAAGAGGAAGAAGATAATTACGTTGATGATGAAATAATTGACGATGATGAAGAAGATGATGAATTAGCTAATCTTTCAATCGTTGATGAAGATGATATGGAAGAAGATTAAAATCTATTTTTGCGTTTGCAAATAGATTTTTTCATTTTAAATACAAAACAAATATGCTAATATATAGATGGGTGATTTTATGAATTATATAAAAATCGATACAATTAAATTTAAAAATGAAGATTTTTTGCAAGTTCATTTAAACTTTGTCGATGGTAAGCAAGATTTTATTATTATGGAATTCAATAACAATGGTAGCGTAAACTACCTTGTTTTGGGGAAGATTGATTTAAAGTCAATGGTTCAAAACCATCACAATTTTTCAAAATTGATACCTACTCTACACGGAATAGTAGCCGATAATAAAAAAAGCTTACTACGTTCACAAAGATTAGAAAGTTTTAGTTATACAAATTTACTCCAAAGTCCACTACTAAATTATATTAAATTCACAAAAGAGGGCTATGACTTTTTAACGGCGAAATATGATTATACAAAAGGTGTTATTCAAAGAACATTTGAATTAAACGTTACTGAGAAAGATAATAAGCGTGTTTATTTACTTCCATCTGACTTTATATACAGGCAAGAAGAAATAAACACCAAGTTTTTTGATTTAAATGATTTAGAAGAAAATTATTTTCTAAATGCAAAAGATGCAGAACACATGAACGAAAAAGATTTGAAAAAATATATTGGAAACAACAAGAAAAAAATAAAAAATCATTTTGATAATCTTCAGTTCAGTGATTATGTAGATATAAAATATAAAAACGAGTATGATTCAAAATCAAGCTCCCTAAATTCACTAGATGATATGGCGTTTAGATATTTTTCTGAGAAACACCAAGATAGTTGGCTTAATTTGAGTCAAACAGTTAAAAAAGAAGATAAAGAACTACTTGG
>SKGW01000043.1 GCA_007117285.1 Bacilli bacterium | reverse complement strand
TATCTGATTCTAAAAACTTTTTCAATTTATTCATCATATCTTCTTTGCCCATCATATAACAACAAAATTCTAAACATAAATTAAGAAGATTATCATTGTTTGGATTTTCAACTGAAATTTCATCAATAATGATAGTGGTTCTACCAAGTTCAACCAAGCTATTTCGATTTTTATTTTGCTTTAATTCAAAATCAGAATGATGTAACTTATTAATAAAGCGATCAACTACCTCGCCTTTTCTAAAAACTAGAAAGTGCTCAGTTCCAACAATTACTTCAACAACGCACGTATATGGCGAAAACAGTTTTTTCTCGATTGTAAATCCTAAATATTTAAGTCCTTCATCCTCACCTGTTCCAACCATAAAATCATATTTAAATTTTTTTATTTTTTTCATACAATCTCCTTTTTTTAAATTATAACATAAAAAAAGATGGTATCCCATCTTTAAATTAAATTATTTCCTCTTAAAAAAGCTTCCATTTCATTTAGTGCTTCACCACGAAGTGGCTTGCATTTGGTATAAACACTTGGATCATTTGCCATTTCTTTTGCCATTCCAGCACAAGTGTTGTAACCACAAACTCCGCAGTTATAACCAGGTAAAAGTTCTTCGTATTTTTTTTCGTTTGATTCTACCTTGAATTTTTCACTTATAAACACTAATAACAAACCCATTATAAAAGCCGTTAATGTAAAAATTATTATTCCTATCATTTTTGACACCCCTTACAACCCTCACAAGAAACACATGATTTATTTTTTGAATATAAAAATAGCGTTAAAATAACCATAAATAAAGTTATTACAATTCCCATCATAGGCCGAACCTACCAAATATCATCGCCATAATTCCAGCAATAACAAGTGCGATTGGAACTCCTTTAAAACTAGGAAGTACTGGTCTTGATTCTAGTTTTTCTCTTATTGTTGCATAAAGATAAATTAAAAATGTAAAACCAACTCCGCTACCTACGGTAAATACTAGCATTTGAATAAAATCATATCCATAGTCCACCGCTAAAAATGTAATACCTAATACAGCACAATTTGATGCAATTAGAGGAAGAAATATTCCTAATTGACTGTGTAGTTTTTGGAATTTTTTCTTCATTATTAAATCTAGGGACTGAACCATTGATGCTATTACTAAAATAAATAATATTGTTCTTAAGTATTCTGTGTTTGTTGGAACTAAAACAAAATAATAAAGTATGTATGCAATTATTCCGGATAAAGTAACAACTGTTGTTACAGCAAGACCCATTCCGAGAGCTCCTTTTTCTTTGTTTGAAGTACCGATAAATGGACATATACCTAAAAATTTGGTCAATATTATATTTTCTGTTAAGACGCTTGCTAAAAATATATTAATTAGACTCATTTAAAGCACCTCGCTTACTTATTTTATTAAATATTGCTAGAAGGAAGCCTAGTGTTAAAAACGCTCCAGCTGGTGATGCGAATAAGGGCAGTTGAAAGTCAAATGGAACAATGGTATAGACCATTCTATATCCAGTTAGTGTCGTTAAATCACTCATTATAGTAATTGTGTTGCTTGATAAAATTTCTCTAACAAGACCAATAAGTGCTAATGTAAGTGTAAATCCAATACCAATGCCAATTGCATCCAAGACACTTTTTCCAACTTTTTCTTTAGAAGCAACAGCTATTGCTCTTCCGAGTACAATACAGTTAACTGTAATTAATGGAAGATAAATTCCTAGTGTTTTATGCAAATCAGGTGCATAAGTTCCCATTAACATTTCAATTGATGTAACAAATGTTGCAATAATGATTATGAAAACCGGAATTTTAACATTTTCGGGAATTAATTTTTTAATAATTGAAACTGTTAAGTTTGAAAAAAGTAAAACTATTAAAACCGATATTCCCATTATGTATGCACTTTCAAAATTTCCAGTTACAGCTAGTGTTGGACATAACCCTAAAAGAAGGATGAAAACAGCATTTTCTTTAAAGATTCCGTTTTTTATTGTATTCATGATCCCACCCCGTAATCTGTTAGAACATAAATTCCATAAATTATTCCACTACAGATGAGTGCTGTTATTGAAAGAGCTGCAATACTTTTAATTTTTTCTCTCATTATAGTCCTCCATAACATTTTTGAACATTCTTTTTATGGCGTTTGATGAAATTGTTGCTGACGATATTGTGTCAACATCATCGAAATCATTTGAATTGATTAAACTATTGAAATAGTCCTCGTCATATAATTTTTGAAAATATGATGATGTTTCTAAATGGTTTAAAATTTCAAAATTAGTTATTTCACCATTATCAACAACAAATTCCGCCTTAATAAATCCATTGTGACCTCGTTGTTCAACGATATATTTGAAAGTGTTTCCTACTTCATTAACGGTAATTAAATTAAAGTTTGGATCAACTTCTTTTTCGCCAAAGCTACCTGCTATTAAAAGGCTCATCATTATAATTAAAGACCATGCAAGAACGAAACTAATTGTCGCTTTTGAAAAGTTAAGTCTTGCTTTGCTTCCAATTTTATCTAGTATAAAAACAAACATGTTCATTGTTAATATTGCTGTCATTACGCCTTCTGGATATGATGTTAAGAATCTAAACATAACTGTTAGTATTCCAAGGAAAAGTCCATATAACATCTGTCCGACCGGTGTAACGGGACTTGTAACTGGATCGGTTGCCATAAAGACAGCTCCGAATAAAAGTCCCCCACTAAATACGTGGAAAATTGAAAACCAAATTCCAAGATCATTAAAACTTCCGATTAAATATGTCATAACAAATACTGTGAAAATATATGAAGTTGTAATCGGCCATTTTAGTATTTTTTTATAAGTCATGTATGCAAATGCTAAAAGAATTAAAAGACCGCTTGTTTCTCCAACTGAACCTGGTGTTGTTCCAATTATAAAATCTTTTAGGTTTCCGTAGGGCTCAACGTATTCTTCATAACTTCCAATGTCGTCTGTTTGAACTGAAAGTGGTGTTGCTGATGACATTGTATCAGCTTCATATTCATTTAAGTAACCGCCATTTTCGGCAATATTTAGTGAAAACATTGTTGCTACAAATAAAACACCAATTAGTGCTGGATTGAAGATATTGTTTCCAAATCCACCAAAAATTATTTTTCCGACAAAAGATGCAACAATACAACCAAAGATTAGAATTAATAATGGTGTGTTTAAAGGAAGTACTAGTGCTACAAACAAACCTGGGATTAATGCATAAGAATTTTTCATTTCTTCTTTAAGGTTCTTTTTTGCTAATTTAAAGAATGCCAGTTCGGTTAAAGATGATGTTAACATTCCAATTAAAACAAATAAAAGTGGATAAAAAATTGCGATTGCGCTTATATAGCCCTCTTTATAAGGAATATAGCCGTTTTTATAAATTGAGAATAGAATTATAGGTGCTAGTGCAATTAGTAGATGCTTCATCATGAAAGATACTGAAGTATTTTTTTTAATATAAGGACCTTCTAATGTTTTAAATGAATTCATCTAATTGCCTCCTTAGCTTTTCTAACACTTGATCTTAAATTAATTGATGCCGGACATACATATGAGCAAAGACCACAATCAATACATTTTTCTGGGTGATAATCTTTATTGTCCTTAGTTTCATGAATCAATACTGGAGATATATTAGCCGGACAAACCAAGATGCATTCACCACATCTTACACAAGTTTTAGAAATTCTTTTTTCTTGTGATTGCATTACCAATACTGATGTTAAGTCACTACTTATAACTAATTCATCACTCTCAATTGAATGACCCATCATTGGTCCATTTGAGACGAATAATTTTTCGCCTTCTTTATACCCACCTAGGAATTCAATGATATCTGATGTTGATGTTCCAACTTTAACTAAAACATTAGCTGGATTGTTAAGCATAGGTCCGGCAAATGTAACAACCCTCTCGATTAGTGGTTTGTTAAATTTAATTGCTTCATATATAGCAAACATGGTTGCAATATTACTAACCACAATTCCATTAGCTGTTGGAAAAGTTTTACAGTTAACTTTGCATATTTTTTTAACTAAATATTTTTCCCATCCGGAAATATAATAGTTTGGAACTTCAACTAATCTTAGTTTTACATATGTTCCAATATAGCTATTAATGATAGTCTTTAATTCATTATTACCCTTTTTAATAGCAATAATACCTTCTTTCATATTCCAAATATCAACAACAGCATCGATTATTTCCAATATTTCTTCGATATGAGTTTCCATTAATTTAAAGTCAGCTGAAGTACACGGATTAGATTCAGTAGCATCAACAATTATTTTTTTCAAATCATTGTCATACTTAATATAAGTTGGAAATCCACTTCCGCTAAGTCCAATTAAACCATTTTCTTTTATTCTATTTATAAACTCTTCTTTCGTAAAATCAGAAATTTTGCTAATTTTTTCTTCTCTTACTTTTTCTTTAAAATCATTTTCAATTACAATGCATTTTACTTTTTTTCCACATAAATAATACTTTTCTTCATAGTCTAAAACAGTTCCGCTAACACTTGCATGAATTGGAGTTCTAAAATCGCCTCTACTTTTAGCAACCATGTCCCCTTTAAAAACATAATCACCTTTTTTCACAAGAACTGTTATGTTATCATCCCAATGAATAATTAGGGGGATATATATTTTTTTTGGCTCAAGATATTTTTTTAATTCACCCTTGGCCGGTTTTTCACATATTTTTGAAATCTTAACACCTTTTGTCATAAAATCCTCCACTCTTATTACATTATACAATTTTTACAAAGAAAAAAAAAGGTGTTTGACACACACTTCTTTAATTACATTAAATTTACATTTAAATTACATTACTTTTTTTTCCCTTTAGAGCGAACTCTAGTTAATTTAAGTTCTTCTTCGTAGCTTACTTTTATATTTCCATCTTTATTTTCTTCTGATATTTCAATCAAATCTGGAATGATTTCATCCGAAATTACTCTAAATACATCTCTTGCTCCATATTTTTTATAATTTATTTTTGAAAGCAAATAATCATAAGCGTTTTTTTCTAGATTAAAATTAAAATCATAGCCCTTCTCTTTTAATCTACTTTTCATTTTATCAACTGTTAAATCAATAATGTCGGTTATGTTTTTTTCATTTAAACTATTAAAGTAAATTATTTGATCGATTCTATTTATAAACTCAGGTCTTAGTTTTGATTCAATTGAACCTTTGTAAGAATGTTCAACATTTATTGTTTTATTGAATCCAACTGGACTTTTTGTGGCTTCAACTGAACCAATATTTGTTGTTAGAACAAAAATACATTCACTAAAATCAATTTCTTTTTGTTTATTGTTTTTTGCTTTTCCTTCATCAAATATATGTAGAAACACATCTAGGATGCTTGGGTGGGCTTTTTCAATTTCATCAATTAAAACAACGGCTCTTTTTTGTTCTTCTATTTTTGAAAAAACAGTGTTTCCCTTATCATCAGAACCTATATAACCTGGAGGTGAACCTATAATTTTGCTTATTTGATGAGATTCTTTGTATTCACTCATATCCATTCTAACCATCGGAAGATTTGTTTCTGCGCTTAATTGTTTTGCTAGTTCCGTTTTACCTACTCCGGTTGGACCAGCCAGTAAAAATACTGCCTTAGCACCTTTTTCTTTTATTGTTCCAAAGTTTAAAACTTTTAATCTTTTAATAAATTGTTCAACTTGTTTTTCTTGTCCAAATATCTTTTCTTTGATGTTTTTCTCAATTTTTTCAAAGTCAAAGCATACTTCTTTTTTTACACCTTCAATTAGTTTAACGGGATTTTTCATACTTTCGACTACTCCGTATTCTTCTGAATTATCAGAGTAATCAAACTCATCCGCACTTAAAGAATATAGTGGCTCCATCAACTCTGAAATATCACGAGCATTTTCATCATAACCCGAAAATATTAAATCGACAATTGACTCTATAAGATGAATTTGGTAGTATTCTAGATTTTCTAAATAATAATAGTCATAGTCCTCGGGAATAGTTGCTGGAAATACTTCTCTTAATTCATATAGTGCTAATGCATTTTTTTCGTGATCAGTTGCATCGGTAATTTGAAGCAACAGATCCATATTAGCCAATCCAGCAATTCGGCTTTCTATTCCTTTTTCACCATAGACAATATAGCGATTGTATTTTAAAATATTAACCATGCTTCTTCTAATCTCTTCTAGTCTGGGATTGTGATATTTAATTGCATCATTGATATTTTGATCTAAGTTAGCAAGAATTAGATGAGGATTAATATCTAAATCTACGTTTTCAGCTAAATTAACAAACCCGTTATAAAGAAGTAGAAGTTCTTGTTCTAATCCAAACTCGGCAAACTTTTGGGAATTTTCTCTCATGTAATAAATATCATTATAATATTTTGTTACGAGGACAAAAAATGGATTTAAATCTACATCCTCAGCAAAGTATAAAAGGTTAGCTATTTCATGCTCATCAAACCCAAGTGCTGCTATATTTCTTCTTATATCTTCGGCTGGAATTTCACTTCTGTTTGAAAATAGTTCTATTTCTCGTGTTAAATCTATCATATTCATTCCCCCTGTAATAGGCAATATGATACCACTTATATTTTAGATTGTAAAGAAAAGAAAGCAGATTTTTTCCGCTTTCTTGATAACACATTATATACTTCTTTTTATTCTAAAAGTAACTCCTTTCTTTTCATTTTTCACATCGATATCGTATCCCATTAAGTAAAGAGATTTTTTAATAATAGATAAACCTAATCCAAACTTACCTCGTATTCCTTTTTTATAAGGGGTGAAAACTTCGTAAATTACGGATTCATCAATCGTTGGTCCATCATTGTAAAAAGTTATTTCATCATTTTTTATAACTATTTTTATACTTTTATCTGCATACCTAATAAAGTTATTAAGCATATTATCGACAATAGCTTCCCACATATCAAATGTTCCCTTAAAGATTTCCTTATCTTTAGCCCTCAGTTCCCATTTAATATTTGGATTTTCAAATTTAAATTTTTCGATTGAGGCTTTTAATATTGGTGTTAAGTCAACATCTGATTCCTCGTAATTATCTCCTTCTTTGAGATAATTTAGTTTATTTAAATACAATAATGAGTAGACCTTGTTTTCTAATTTTAATACCTGCTCTTCTATTACAGCTATTCCTTTTTCTTTACTCAAAACACCATCTTCCATCGCTTCAATATACGATTTCATAACAGTGAGTGGGGTTTTAAATTCGTGTGATAAGTTTTGGTACATTTGGTTTTTGTAATCTTCTTGGGTTTTTAAGGCAATGTGCATTTCATCGATGGCTTTTGATAATGCATTTAGTTCATCATCCAAATGATAATCACTTTTGTACATTTTCATATACTCTTCATTATCAATATTAGCCACCTTGTCCTTAAGATAGTATATATTTAACACCAGTCTTCGCGCCCAACTTATAATTAATGCTAAAACTATAAGAAGAGTTATTAGAAGAACTGGAAATATTACAAAAACAACATCTCGTTCGATTTGATTTATATAAGTACCATCTGTTATCGCAATTTTTGATACATTGTCTTCACCTGATGTATAAAAATAATAGGTGTTAGCTTTATATCTAAATTTACCATAATCATCATTTATACTTGCTAAAACTTGTGTTGGTTCGAGATCAATTATTTGAAAGAAATTTTCGGAAATTATTGTATTATCATCTCGTGTGATAAATATATAGGCGACATCAGTTAAGATTTCATTTGAACCTATTTCACTATCGACAAAGTCAAGTGGATTTCGTAAATAATTATAAATGTTTTTTTCGTAAACCGGGAGGAGGACTTTTGGGAGTACAAGTCCTAAACTGATTACGATAATTCCAAAAATTATTATTCCAATTGAAGTTAATTGTCTTAGTAAATTATGTCTTAAATTTTTCATGTTAATCTATATCCAAAACCATAAATGGTTTTTATGTTTAGATTAATCATTTTTTTTCTTAACCTTCTAACTAAGTCGTCAACGACTCGGTCGCTTCCATAATAATTATCACCCCATATTTTTTTTAAAATTTCTTCTCGCTCAAAAGATTTGTCTCTATTTTTTACAAATAGGACAAGTAAATCAAACTCTAAAGAAGTCAAACTGATTTCCTTACCATCTGAAGTTACAACTCTTTTGGCAATATCAATCATATAATTTTCTAATTTTACTGAATTGTTTTTATTTGAGTAAACTCTTTTAATTATATTATCTACTCGCAAAACAAGTTCCTTAGGTGAGTATGGTTTAACTATATAATCATCACTACCAAGTTCAAGACCTAGAATTTTATCTAGGTCCTGATCTCTTGCGGAAGTGAATATCACAGGAACAAAATCATCTTTGCTCCGTATTTTTTTTATAATATCATACCCGCTCACATCATCTCCTAGCATAATGTCCAAAATCCAAAGATCAACATCATTACCTACATAATCAATCGCGTCTTTTCCGTTATAGAAGTTTACTACTTCATAGTTATCGCGTTTTAAATAGGTTTGAATTAAATCATTAAGATCTTTTTCATCTTCTACCAAACAAATTTTATACATTTAATACACCTCAAGATTAGTATAACACTAAATTCTTTTGTTTTCTACTTCATTATCAACCTCCTCTATTCCCTTTTTTTATTTTCGTGTTCCTCATCTATCACCTCCATGTATTTAAAAGTTTATCAAAAGAATGTGGCAGAAATTTCATTGAAATATGTGAAATTATTGGAATAAAAAAAAGACCCTCGGAAGGCCTTATAGGATATCAATATTTTTTAAAAATGGATTTGTCGATATTTCTTTTTTGACAGTTGTTTCGTCTCCATGACCTGGATAAACTTTAAACTTTTTACCAAGTTTCTTAAATTTTTCCAAGCTTTCTTTCATATCTTCAATTGATCCACCTTCTAAATCCGTTCTACCAATACTGTCTTTAAAAATAAAGTCTCCTGTGAAGATAAAGTCTTCAAAAATAAAGGAAACACAATCTTCGCGGTGACCTTTATTAGCCATTACTTCAAAAGAAAAGGAATCAGTTTTTCGCTCACCTAACGTGCGATAATTATATATAACCGTACAATAATCGCGAATAAGTTCAGTTAATGCACCAACGTGATCATGATGATAATGCGTAATTAAAATCCCTTCTAGTTCTCGCTCACCAATGAATTTTTTTATTTTTTCATAGTCCGCTCCTGGATCTACTACTAAACATTTTTTATCATTATATACAACATAACAATTTGCCGCTAGTGGTCCAACAACTATTTTTTTAACTTTCATTAATTACCTCCCTGACTGGTCCGTAAGTTTTTCGATACTCTTTAAATATACCATACTTTTTTATATTTTCAAGGTGCTGCTTAGTTGGATAGCCTTTATGGTTTTTAAATCCATAATGAGGATATTCACTATCTAGTTGGTACATTAACTTATCTCGATGAACTTTAGCCAATACTGAGGCAGCAGCTATTGTTAAGCTCTTAGTATCTCCTTTTATAATAGATGTACTAGGAAGATCGATGTTAAGGGGCATGGCATCGACTAAAACATGATCGATTTTTATTTTTTTAAAAACTTCTTCAATTGCCAAAGTCATTGCCTTTTTAGAGGCCTGGTAGATATTTATCTCATCTATTTCAGCTGGAGATATTTCAATTACTGAATAAGCAAGACAATTATTTATAATATAATCATAAAATAAATCTCTTTTTTTCTCACTTAGTTTTTTGTAGTCATTAAGCCCCTCTAACTCAAAGTTAAGGGGCATGATGACGCAAGCTGCAACAACTGGTCCAACAAGTGGTCCGCGCCCAACTTCATCAACACCAGCTATGTATTTGCAACCATTTTTTATTAATTCTAATTCATATTCATACATCAAATCACCGTTATTTCTGCATTTTAACAAAATTAAATCCGAAGTATGACTCTTCAATAATTTTTTCTTTTTTTATAAACTTATAAATGGATTGATTAACCGGAGTAACTAAAATTCCATTTTCTTTTAATTGAGAAAAAAGATGTTTAGGGATTTCAGGAAATGCTGCACTAACTAATATTCTATCAAATGGTGCTTCTTCTTCCAAACCATTGTATCCATTTTTATTAATCACAGTTGCATTAACTCTTTTTTGAGATTTTTCTGCAATATCTTTATTTAATTCTAAACCATATATTTCTGAGTTTATGGATATTTCTTTTATAAGAGCAAGAACATACCCGGATCCTGAACCTATTTCAAGAATTTTTTGATTATCTTTCAAGTCAAGTAAATCAAGCATAAATGCTATTGTATATGGCTGGGAGATAGTTGCTTCTGATCCTATTGGTAGCGGAGTATTATCATAGGCCATTGATTTTAATTCAGAGTCTATAAAATCTTCACGATCAATTGTCTCAAAAGCTTTGACTATTTCACTTGAAAACCCTTTATTATCTAAATATTCGATCAATCCTTTTTTACTTGACATAATTACCTCACTACAATATTAACAAGTTTTCCCTCTACTGTAATTATTTTAACTATTTTTTTACCTTCAATATGTTTTACAACATTTTCAAGATTCATAGCTAACTTTTCCATTTCTTCTTTTTTAGTATCAGTTGATACAACAATCTTACCTCTTAATTTACCATTTACTTGAACAACCATTTCATATTCAGAATCAATTGTTTTTTCTTTGTCGTATACGGGCCATGAACTCTCGCTTATAGTTGTTTCTAATAAATTATATTTTTCATTTAATTCTTCAGTTAAATGTGGTGCAAAAGGATTTAATAATTGAAGCATTACTAAATAGTCCTTCTTTGTAATTTCTTGTTTGTCATATTCATTTAATAAAATCATTAAAGCAGAAACAGCTGTATTATATTTCATATTATCAATATCTTCAGTTACTTTTTTTATTGTTTTATGAATACTTGTTTCCAAATCTTTAGAGTAAACAAATTCACCTTTTAAGTTTTCACCAAGTTTGTAAATACGATCTAAAAATCTTTTACAACCCTTTAAACCATTCTCACTCCAACTTACTTCTTTTTCATAATCTCCAACAAACATTTCATAAGTTCTAAGAGCATCAGCACCATAAGCATTAATAACATGATCTGGATTTATCACATTGCCCTTACTCTTACTCATTTTTTCGCCATTCTCACCTAAAATCATTCCATGAGAAACACGAATTTTAAATGGTTCATCATATTCTAGTTCACCAATGTCGTGTAAAAACTTATTCCAATATCGAGCATAAAGAAGATGTCTTGTTGTATGTTCCATTCCACCATTATAGTAGTCTACCATTCTCCAGGTTTTTTGAGCTTCTTTGGAAACAAATTCGTTCTCATTTCTAGGATCCATATATCTTAGAAAATACCAAGATGATCCCGCCCAGCTAGGCATTGTATCAGTTTCTCTGTGAGCATGCCCGCCACATTTTGGACATGTTGTGTGAACAAACTCTTCTATATTAGCCAAAGGTGATTCGCCGTTTTCAGTGGGCTCATAATTAACTGAATCAGGAAGTAAAACAGGCAAATCTTCAACTGGTACAGGAACCCACCCACATGACTCGCAATGAATCATTGGAATTGGTTCACCCCAAAATCTTTGTCTAGAAAAAATCCAGTCTTCTAATTTATAATTTACTTTTCTCTCACCTAAATTATTCTCTTCTAAAAATGAAATTACTTTGTCAATGGCCTCTTCTTTTTTCTCAATTCCATTAATCAATTCAGAATTAACAGCAACACCCTCACCTGTGTATGCTTCAACACTAATATCTCCACCTGAAATAACTTCTTTAATTTCAATATTATATTTTTTTGCAAAAGCATAGTCTCTCTCATCATGTGCTGGTACTGACATAATTGCACCAGTAGCATAACCGAATATTACATAGTCACTAACCCAAAGATCGATTCTTTCGTTATTAAGAGGATTTAAAAGATAAAGACCTTCTAATTTAACACCAGTTTTTTCCTTTGTCGCATCGCCTCGTTCGATATCAGTTTTAGCAATCGCTTTTTCACAATAAGCTTTAACTTCATCATAATTTTTAATATCATTTTTATATTTTTCAACAAAATTATGTTCAGGTGCAATCGCCATAAAAGTAACCCCATAAATTGTATCTGGGCGTGTTGTAAATACTTCTAAGAAATCATCCTTTTTTTCAACCGGAAATTTAATCATAGCGCCTTCACTACGACCAATCCAATTAATTTGTGCTTTTTTAATTCGCTCTTGAAATTCAGTTTTATCTAAATCATCAATTAAACGATCAGCATATTCGCTCATCTTTAAAATCCATTGAGCTTTTTCTTTCTTCTCAACTGGATGTCCACAGCGTTCACAATTACCGTTTTCAACTTCTTCATTTGCAAGTCCAACACGACAGTTAGAACACCAGTTAATCATGGCACTTCCTTTATAGGCCTTACCATGTTCAACAAACTTTAAAAACTGCCACTGCGTCCATTTATAGTATTCTGGATCAGTTGTTGAGAATTCTCTTGACCAGTCAAAAGAAATTCCTAAATCTTTTATTTGTTTTTTAAATATTTTAATTGTTTCTTTAATTGCATCACGTGGATGAATTTTATTTTTAATTGCATACTGCTCTGCAGGAAGACCAAAAGCATCCCACCCCATTGGATATAAAACATTAAATCCTTGCATTCTTTTTTTTCTAGCCATTGTATCTAGCGCTGTATAGCTTCTTACGTGACCAACGTGAAGTCCATCACCTGATGGGTATGGAAATTCAACAAGATAATAGTACTTTTCTTTTTCACTATCATTGTATGCTTTAAAAGTTTCATTCTCTTCCCAAAATTTCTGCCATTTTTTTTCTATTTCAATAAAATTATACATTTTTTTCCTCCTTTTTTAGAATCTTCCCTAAGATGTGATAAACACTTAACTGTAAAATAATTAATACAACAAATGAAACCATAATTTTCATTATTAAATTGTCTATATATTGAACAATAAAAAGCGCTACTGTAATTATAAATGAATTTGCAAGTGCTATTTTTTTAACAACACTTTCAAAATTATGTTTTTTTAAATCAATTTTATATTTGCCCTCTAAATATTTAACTTCAACACTGGTTTTAAATTTTTCAAGCTTTCCTTTTCTCTTTATTATGAAAAAATAATAAACATAATAAACAAAAACAAACATCAATAAGTAAAATAAATAATCCATAAGTCCTCCTTCAAAAAAAAATATTATAATTTAAGGACGAAAAATCGCGGTACCACCTTAATTCATAATATTTTATGCACTCAATTTATAACGTAATTACCCGCCTTTTGGAACTCGGAAGCAAGTTCATGAAATTAATTTTGAAAGTTTTCACCAAACACTTTCTCTCTTTAAAAATTATTTTTTCACTACTACTCTTCGTCTTTGTTTTTAATAATCTATATTATATTATACTTGTTCAATATATTCAAGAAGTTTTAAGAATAACTTAACAAATTTGTTTTCAAGTCCTTTTCTTCTTAACTTACGAACAGCTATTCTTTTTTTAGCTGGTGGAAGTTTTCCGAATAAAACATCATAGACCATTTGTTTTAAATCGGTTTCAATTAATAAGTCGGAAATGATTCCTTGAATGTCATCATTAATAATATGAAGAGCATCAATTTCAATGTTTTTTCCGCTACAGTTTAGAATTAGCGGTGCGGTTGAAGGAACATCTTTTATTTCAATAATAAAGTCATTGCCCTCGTTATATGTATTTGTTTCTTTGTCTTCTGCTTTTACTGTTGCTGTAACATTTTCAGCTCTTTTTGTATTTCTAAAGCGAATTTTAAAGTTTCTTTTATCTGGAACAATTCCGCTTTTGCCCTCACGAGGACGGATTGTTAAATTATAATTATTTGATTCATATTTAAATTCAATTGATGTTTTTAAGTAAAAACCTTTTCTATATAAATCGGTCATTCCATCATCTTCGTAAAGTTCGTATGTATTGCTTCTTCCCGGAAATATATGTATCTCAATATTTTTAGGTGGTGTTGTATCAAAGATATTATCGTTCTCACCTAAAGGTATTATTGAGCCAGCTTTTGCAAAAACCGGATATTGTTGATCGGTAAAGAATGATACGTAATTATCTGGTCCAGGAAATCTTTTTCCGGTTACATAGTCATACCAAACACCTTCTGGCATATAGAAGTGATGAATTGCTCTTTTCATGATTTCTTCTTTTCGACTTATAATTGGACATACAAATAATTCTGATCCAAAATAATATTCGTTTCGATAAAGTTTATCATCATACATTTCTGGATACTTGTAGTATACGGGCTCTAGAAGAGGTTTGCCATCTTTATGATATTTGTAGGCCTCACTATAAAGGTAAGGTATTAATCTATGTCTTAATCTTAAATATTCTTTAGCTATATTAAATGTATTAGTATTCCAACGCCAAGGTTCTCTTTTATAAAACATTCCACGTTCACTACCGAATTTTAGAATAGGACTGAAGACACCTAATTGAACGAAACGAATATATAATTCATCTTCTTCAATACCTTCATGGTATCCTCCAATGTCATGGCTCCACCAAGAAACACCATTGTTAGTTGCACTTGAGTTAAAAAACGGAATTGCTTCTAATGTTTTCCAATCGACAGTTGTTTTTCCAGAATACAATACAGGATATCTGTGAGGTGCAATGTTAGAATTTTCTGATAATAACATTGGTCTTCTTTTATAGTTTCGCTTCATATCATTAAAATGATAGTGATTTAATCTGAATTTTTCTTCTTTTAAGTTACTATCTAAATTTAGCCAGTAAAAATCAATATGAACTGCATCTAAATAATGAATAATTAATTTTAAATAAACATCTAATGCTTTTGAATCTAGAACATTAAATGGTATTTTCCCATCTTTATCTGGTGTTAAGTGTTTTGATATTTCAGCGTAGTTAGTTTCAAATGGATAAAATCCACCTAGTGGATCAACACTCAAACCAACTCTAATTCCTTTTGAGTGAAGAAACTTTATCATGTTTTCTGGTGATTTAAATCTTGATTCATCAAAAGTAAATGCTGATCTTATATTATTTACTTTATCGTATGATTTTAAATGCCAATCATGATTTAAAAGCAATATTGAAAGTGGTATGTCATGTAGTTCAAAAGTATCAATTAATGTTTTTAAACTATCATCGTCATAGTCCTCGTTTCTACTCCACCAATTACCAAGTGCATATCTTGGAATTAATGCTGGACTTCCAGTTAAATAGAAATAGTCCTTTAAACATTGTTGATAATTTTTATAGTACATGAAAACATAAGTATCAATGACGTCTTCTTCTCGCTCAACAAACTCTCCACCTTCGTTGATTACTTCGTTTTCACTGTCATCAACACTAGCAAAACCATCGATTGAATAAAGACCTTTTGTAAATTTATATTTTCCTCTTTTATTGAATAATTCTGATTGAGGTGCACCATAGTTTCTAACTTCTGGATGTTTGTAATACCATGCTTTCTCACCGTTAATAAGTGTTATGTTTAAGTTGGCTCCTGGGTATACTTTTCCACCATAAAAGTTTTTTTCTTTAGTATAGTACAGTTTAAAATAACTAGTTGTTATTTCTAGGTAAACATCATCTTGTTTTACAGTAAATTTTGGTGGTTTAAAGTTTCTTCTTCGAACTAATTTAGTTGGGCGGTCTTCAAAAACACCGTTTTCGTTAAATTCTAATCTAACTAACATTTCTGATAAAACAGTAATCCGATATTTTTGGCCCTGAAAAACACAGCCAGGATTTGCCATCAGCGCTGCTTTATCTAATTCGAAATGTTCTCCTAGTTTGTACACCAGAACCCCTCCCCCTTAAATTTCTTCAATCTTCATGAAGTTAGTTTGACTGTTTTCTTTAAATGGATATCCACCAGTTATAACAACTTTATCACCTGGTAACAACTCCATTTTTTCACTCACTACTTCAATTGCAGATTTAGTTATTTTGTCAAAACTTTTTAATTCTTTTACTAATATTGGAATTACTCCAAAGTATAATGCTAAACTTTTAATTACAGTTGGATTTGGACTTAGAGCAATGATTGGACATGATGGTCTTAACCTGCTCATTTTTTTTGCTGTTGCTCCACTAACTGTTGGTACGATTATTGCTTTGGCACATAATCTATTTGCACAATCAGCAACACTAAATGCTATTAATCCAACAACATCTGGTTCTTCTGAACGCATTGCTTTTTCTAATAATTCTAAGTAGTCAATATTTAATTCAGCTGTTTTTATTATTCTAACCATTGTCATTACAGTTAAAATTGGATATTCACCAACAGTTGTTTCACCACTTAGCATAACTGCATCAACGCCATCAATTACAGCATTGGCCACGTCAGACACTTCTGCTCTAGTTGGTCTTGGATTTTTTTCCATTGATGATAGTAACTCAGTTGCAACTATTGATATTTTCCCCGAGTATATACATTTGTTAATTATTCTTTTTTGGATTCCCGGAATTTTTTCCATTGGAATTTCCACTCCAAGGTCTCCTCTGGCAACCATTATTCCATCGCTTTCATTCAATATTTCATCGATGTTTTCAACACCTTTTTCAGTTTCTATTTTTGAGATAATTCTAATGTGATCATTATCGAGTGAAATTAATAAATCATTTACTTCAAGTAAGTCATCACTTGATGAAACAAATGAGAGTGCTAAATAATCTGCTTTTACCATATCGGCAAATTTAATATCTTCCTTGTCCTTTTGACTTAAAAAGGCACGGTTGCTAACAATGCCACAAACGTTAATGCTTTTATGACTTGAAATGTATCCTTCATTCTCAACTTCACAGATTGCATATCCAACACCAATTGTTAAAACTGTTAGAGCAACTTTTCCATCATCGATATATATTTTTGAACCAATTTTTAGGTCATCAACAATAGCTGGATCGTTTAGAGAAAACTTTGTCATATCACCTAAAACTTCATTCTTATAAACTCTTATTTTATCGCCCTTGTTTAGTTTGGCGGTTCCTTTTGCTATTTCACCAACCCGAATATCAGGTCCTTGAGTATCTAACATGATAGCAACATTACGGTCTAGTTTTTCACTAATTTTTCTAATTTTTTCTATTATTTCAATACAAAAAGGGTATGTTGCATGAGTTAAGTTTAATCTAGCAACATCCACTCCTGCTAGTATTAATTCTTTTAATGTATCCTCACCCGAAGTTGCTGGTCCAATTGTTGCAATTACTTTTGTTTTTTTCATTCTACCCCTCCATATTATACTCTAATGTAATTATAGCAATTTTTTTCACCAATTAAAAGGTTTTTGCTTTATTTGCTATAAATTTCCAAAAGAAAAACAGATTATAATAATCTGTTTATATTTTCAATTGCCACAAAAATGATTGTGAATAAAATTATTGAAATTGTAAATAATTGAAATTGGAACCTTGTTTTCAATTCTTCAAATCTTACAACAAAATCCATTGAATATATTAAAACAAAAATTGAGTTAACCGCTCCTATTACAAAAGGAATTATTGCTAGTTTAAACGAATATATTCCTATGATTGGAACAAACAAGCTGCTGAAGAAAATTATGGGGAATTGACTGTAAGCACTAATATATAGCAACTGACCAAAATCAACTTCTTTTCTCATTACGGAAAACGCAATTAAGTAAACTAGTGCAGTTAAGAATGCTACGCCCGAAACAATTATCATTGGTCCAAAAACAATTTGCGACCAGTTAATATCTCTAATAGTAAAATCATATCCAACTGTAGATATTAAATTACCAATTGCTCCTGCTGTAATCCCAATAATGATAATAACCAAAACCATTGCAACGCTTGCTTCAACCGGTCTTTTTTCATAAACAATATCTTCGATTGTATCGGTTGGTCTTCTAAAAATGTCTTTTATAGTATCCAGACAACTCATTATTAAATTTTTGTTTTTTTTCATTTAATCCTCCATTACATTATGACATCTTTCGCATATATCTCCATGCATTTCTGATTCTTCAAAATAAGTCCAACATCTTTCGCAACGAACACCATCAAATTTTTCAACTTTAACCATAACATTTTCATATTTAGGTAACTCTTCTTTTGTTAATTCTAATTTAGATACGATTAACAGCTGATTTAAATCTGGAAGTAATTCATTAATGATTTCTTCATATTTTTCTGAAACGTTTAAGTAGACTTTGGCCTCTAGGCTTTTACCTATTACTTTTTCGGTTCTAGCTTCTTCAAGTGCTTTATAAATGTCATCTTTAACTTCAAAGAGTAGATCAAATTTTTCTAAAATTTCTTTTGAATTTTCTAAATTTTCAACCTTTGGCATGTCTTCTAAGTGAACACTACTCTTCTTATCACCAGGCATCATTGCATATACTTCTTCACTAGTATAAGGAGTTAAAACAGCCATCATAACGACAAGTTTATGTAAAGTTTTATAAACAACTGTTTGAACGCTTCTTCTCTTGAAAGAATTGGCCTTTTCGATATATAAAATATCTTTTGTGAAGTCTAGATAAAAATTAGAAAGTGTAAATGATATGAAGTTGTTTACAAGTCGATATACTTCTTGGTAGTTGTTTTTTTCATAAGCGTTTGTTACTTTTTTTACTAATTTATCTAGTTCTACTAGTATATATTTATTATAGAGTGATAAATCATTATAGTCAACTAAATCTTTTGGATCAAAATCAAATAAGTTACCCAACATAAAACGATATGTGTTTCTTATTTTACGATAGTTTTCTTTTACTTGTTCAATCATTTCATCACTAATGCGAACATCTTCTCTAAAGTCAACACTAGCAACCCAAAGTCTTAATATGTCGGCACCGTTTTGTTTAATTATTTTAAGTGGATCAATTACATTACCAAGTGACTTACTCATTTTATTGCCCTTAGCATCTAAAACAAAGCCATGGGATAATATGTTTTTATATGGGGCTTGATTGTGCGCAGCAACTCCACAGATTAGCGATGAGTTAAACCAACCACGATATTGATCTGATCCTTCGATGTATAAATCAGCTGGATATGGAAGTCCTCTTTCTAGTAACACTCCAGTGTGTGATGATCCTGAGTCAAACCAAACGTCCATAATGTCTTCTTCTTTAGTAAAATTACCGTTTGGACTTGCTGGATTTGTATATCCTTCTGGAAGTAGTTCTTTGGCATCTTTTTCAAACCAAATGTTTGAACCATGTTTTCTAAATAAGCTAGCTACATGAAGCATTACTTTACTATCCATAATTGGTGTTCCATCTTCATTATAGAAAATTGGAATTGGAACTCCCCAAACTCTTTGCCTTGAGATACACCAATCTCCTCTGTCTTTAATCATATTATGAAGCCTTAACTTGCCCCAAGTTGGATCCCATTTTATTTCATTTTCAATTTGATTTAAAATATCTTCTTTTATTTTTTCAATACTACAAAACCACTGATTTGTTGCTCTAAAGATAACTGGTTTTTTAGTTCTCCAATCATGTGGATATGAGTGATTAATTTTTTCTAATTTTATTAAAATTCCTAATTCATCTAATCTCTCAACGATTGCTTTGTTTCCTTCTTCGTAGAAAAGTCCAGCAAATTCGCCTGATTCTTCAGTTAAGTAACCTTGATCGTTAACACCATTAACCATTCCAAGATTATACATTCTGCCCATTTCAAAGTCCTCAGCTCCATATCCTGGTGCCGTATGAACAAGACCTGTTCCAGCATCTAGTGTAACGTGATCTCCTAGTACTACAGGTAAAACCTTATCCATAAAACAATGTTTGTATTTTAAGTTTTCTAGTGATTTTCCATTAACTGTTGAAATTACTTTGTAGTTTTCAAAACCAAATTTAGAAGTTAAGTCTTCTTTTAAATCGTCGGCGATTAAATATCTTTTTCCTTCTACTTCAATTAAAACATAATTAAAGTTTTCACCAACAGCTATTGCAAGGTTTCCCGGAAGCGTCCAAGGTGTTGTTGTCCAGATGACTAGGTTATCACCTTTTTTAACTGCATCGTTGCCTTCAACTACTTCAAAAGCGACATAGATTGAATGGTCGGTTCTATCTTTATATTCAATTTCTGCTTCTGCTAGCGCTGATTCACTACTTGGTGACCAATAAACTGGTTTAAGTCCTTTGAATATTAAACCACGTTCAGCCATTTTCGCAAAAACTTCGATTTGCGCTCCTTCAAACTCCTTGGCCATTGTTACATATGGATTGTCCCAATCACCGATTACATTTAATTCTTT
Organism: Bacilli bacterium; assembly: GCA_007117285.1. Classification (GTDB taxonomy): domain Bacteria; phylum Bacillota_I; class Bacilli_A; order RF39; family UBA660; genus CSBR16-174. The sequence continues at coordinate 65 of SKGW01000043.1, read as the reverse complement.
GAATTGAGCTTTTTGATTTTCAATTTGTTCTAAAGCATATTTTTCACAAAGTTCTCTAAAGGCAC
>SKGW01000009.1 GCA_007117285.1 Bacilli bacterium | reverse complement strand
CCTTCATCACTCACGCGGCATTGCTCGTTCAGGGTTTCCCCCATTGACGAATATTCCTAACTGCTGTCTCCCGTAGGAGTCTGGGCCGTGTCTCAGTCCCAGTGTGTCCGATCAGCCTCTCAGCTCGGATATGCATCGTAGTCTTGGTGAGCCATTACCTCACCAACTAACTAATACACCGCAAGCCCATCTTAAAGCGAAGCCGAAGCTTCTTTTAACATAACTAGTTATCTAATTATGTATCATCCGGTATTATCAATCATTTCTAATTGCTATCCCCGTCTAAAAGGTAGGTTACCTACGTGTTACTCACCCGTCTGCCACTAAGTGGAAACTCGAATCCATTCTTGTGCAAGCACTCAAACTTCAACGAACCACTTCGTTCGACTTGCATGTCTTAGGCATGCCGCCAGCGTTCATCCTGAGCCAGGATCAAACTCTCCAAAAAATATATAAATATATTTGTTTATTAGTTTGTTTTCCTAGCGAAAATTGAATTAACGTTTTGCTCAGTTTTCAAAGATCATTCATTGCCTTTTTTTGAAAGCACACTTAATATATCAAATGCGTTTTGGCAAGTCAACACTTTTCTCACAAAAAATCGCTCTTTTACATAAAAAAAGGATTTTTGGAGCGAAAGTACTACCAATATACCAATTTGATGCTTATATGTCAACAAAAAATGACAACTTTTTCCAAATCTTACAATTTAATTTACAATTCCCAAATGGGGCCTATAAACTAAAAAAAGATTTGAATCTTCTGGCGCTTTTTTTGAAAGCACACTAAATATACCAAACCTTTAAGCATAAGTCAAGAAGATTAGACGCATTTTTTAACTTTTTTTGCTTTTCTTTTCTTCTTTATATATTTCGTAATAATTTCTGATGTTTTTCTCCTCTAAAAAGTCGGGATATGACTTAAACAAGCTCATCACATCTTCCAGGCCTTTTTTGATACAGAGATCAAGTTCTTCCGAATATTTCATTTTATTGCGATGATACGCGTATTCCATTTCATCTAAAACTTTTAATCTGCCACTTGGGAAAACTCTCAAATCCAAATCATAATCGATATATTTAATTGCGCCTTCCTCTATTATAAAGGGACTGGCGACGTTACAATAAAAATATAGTCCGTCTTTTTTCAGCTGCGCAATTATGTTAAACCATCTTTCTTTAAAGAAAAACATCACTGCTGGTTCTCTAGTTTTCCAAACACTACCATTTTTTTCAGTAACTTTTGTTCTTTCGTTACCAAAGACAATGTAGTCATCACAAACTTCTAAAGCAACCGCTTCATCCCAAGCTCTATGAATAGAGCCGTCATGCTTATAACTGTGAATGAAATATTTTTCGCCTTTGAAAACATTTTTCATTCTACCACTCTTTCTATTTTAACAACTCTAATGAAACTTCAAGTGCTTTTTGCAACTGAGCATCATCTTCTTGTTCTAAGCTAATGAAGAAGTCAACGTTTTGATCAATATCAAAGTCTGGTTCAACACCAACTTTTTCAATCCAATTACCACTTGGTGTTAACCATTTTCTAGCAGTATACTTCAAAGATTCGTTGCCCTCTAATTCAATTTTTTCCTGAACTGTTCCTTTTCCGTAAGTTGCTTTCCCGACAAATGGAGAACCATATGATTCCATCATTGCCGCAATCATTATCTCTGATGCTGATGCTGATGATTTATTCCCCAACATAACTACTGGAATATCTTTTGTTTCAGTTCCGTTTGAGTAAAAAGTTTCAATATCTCCCTTTTCTTCTGTTTGATATATAATTTTAGATTTATCCAAAAACATTGATAGCATTCTTTCAGCGGAAGTTAAATAACCTCCAGAGTTATATCTAACATCAATTATAAATGCATCTACTTCGCCTTCAAGTTTTTCAAGATGTTCAGAAAATTGAGTTGGTGTGTTAGATGCAAAAATCGATATAGAAATGAATCCTATTTTTTTTCCGTCTTTTTCAATTATTTCGCTATCAACAGAAGGTAGTATAACTGTTCTTTTCTCAATTTCAAAAATGATTTCTTTTCCATCTCTCATAACAGTCATTGAAATATTATCTTCTTCAAGCCATCTTATATATTCAACTAGATCGCCACTCTCTTTTTCTGTAAAGTCTTCTCCATCTAATTCAATTATAATGTCCCCTGCTAAAACACCTGCTCGCTCAGCTGGTGTATCTGGAAATATTGTCGATATCACCATATTGCCATCTTCATCATCATAAAGTCCAATTCCAATGCCGTCATAGTAACCTTGAACTCTTTGTTGAAAACGGTAATTTTCACTTTCGTCTAAAAATGATGTGTATTCATCTTCAAGCGCATCTAACATTCCTTTAATTGCGCCCTTTATTAAAACATCTTCATCTACTTCAATGTAATAATTATCTAATATTCTATTATATTCTCTTACAAAAGAATCTAACGATTCAGAAGAGCGACGCTCTTCAGGAGCTTCAATGCTCTCTCCATTATATAAATAGCCCGCAAAGATACTAATTATTGAAGCAGCAAAAATTAAGATTGATACTATTAATACTTCTTTGATTTGGGTTTTTGATAAATCTTTTTTCATATAAAGTCCCCCCCTTTACTTGCTAAAATATTCAGTTAGTTCTTCTCTGGTCTCGATAAATTCAATTAATTCACCATTTTCTACCAATAATACTGAAGAACCCGAAAATTTAATTCCGTTTTTTTCTTTAACGCTTTCTTCCGCGAAATATCCGTTATTAAGTGGGTTGTCTAGCCTGACTGTGTAATAATCAATATTCTCATCCTGATCAACAGTAGATTCAAAAAGATAATTATATGGATGATTATCTTTTAAAACAAACACATAATATTTGTCTTTCTCTAAATTAAAAATAGATCCCGCCATTATTTCTTTATATTGTATTTCATTGCTGTAAGAAATGTTTGGATTTCGAATCACAAAAGGCTTGTTTAATCGCAACGCTGTTAGCCATAAAAAAAACGAAAATAACATAATAACCAAAACTGTTATTATAATAAAGTTTTTAGTCTCTTCATCCATATATTTTAACTTATCTTTCATTTATATCACCTGCCATAAATTATATCATATATTTTTTTCTAAATACAGTAGATATCAAAAAAATATTTGGATTTAATAAATAATATTATATAATGTAAATGGTGATAAAATGAAAAGTTTTAGCGAAAAAGACGAATCCTTTATTTGTGATAACTGTGGGGCGAAAGTTGAGAAACTGAATTACTCCTCTAGAGATCACTGTCCCAAGTGCCTTTTTTCAAAACACGTTGATATAAATCCTGGGGATAGACAAAATGATTGTAAGGGATTTATGAAACCAATTGGTGTAGAAAAATATAAAAACAAGTATAAGATTATTTATAAATGTTTAAAATGTAATAAGGAACATAAAAACATCACCGCTGACGATGATGATATTGACAAGATTATTGAGATTAGTGTTCAAAATTAAAAACTTGCTACCACAAGTTTTTTTGTTTGTTTATAACGTATGTCCCGGAAAACATATCGTGCATAGTTTGTTTTTTATTTGTAAAGAAAATAAAGAAATAGCCGATAAATCCTATTAAAGAGACAATGCTAATTAGTTGTCTTTTTAAACCTCTTTTAACAGAGATTCTTTTATCTGTTGAATGAACAACTCTAATTCTAAAAATCAGGTTTCCAAATGTGGCCTTTGAGTTAGAGGCCTGCATAAGCGGAAAATAAAACAGTGATGTGAACAGTATTATTTGAACCCAATATAAAGGATTCATAAAAATCTGTTGAAATCTTTCCGAAGTTATTATTAATAAATTCACTAAACTGTACCCCATTATTAATGTAAGGATTACTGAAAAAATCACTAAAAATACAACATCTGTTATAAATGATAGACATCTACGAACAAATCCCGCATATATTATTTTAGGACGATCTAAATCGAGAACATCCAATTCTTCTAATTCTATATCCATAAAATCACCTTTTATTTATATTCTACTATAATAGTAACAGAAAAAGCAACCGCTTGCGCTAGTCGCTTATATAATTTCTGTATCTTTGCAATGCAAAGTAATTTTGATAGTTAGCCAACGAACCACTAGGAACATTAATAGATAACTGTGGATGCATCGGAAATACATTGAATGCTGTAATATACGGTGGCGTAGTTGACGTGAAGTTATATGTGTTAATAACCGTATTATTTGCAAATGCATCTTTTGATATTACCAATATATTCGAATTAAGCGTTAGTGTTGCAACTCTTCCAACTCTGCTAAACGCATTAGTGTTAATCACTCTAGTTGAAGCTGGTAATGTATAAGAATTCCCTATTTTATCATTTGGATAGCAAAGAAGAACTTCTCCTAATTTATCAAATAATACTCCGCCAATTGAACTAAAATACGGATTGGCTGCGTTAACATATATATCACGCATACCTGTATTGTTGCTTAAAAAGTCGTTAGGGATTCTTCTTATTTGAGCAGACAGTGTTATATTTCTCATGTTTCCAGCTGTATTGAAGGTTCCATCAGCTATTGATACAACTGGATAGTCAACATCATCAATTGTAAAATATTCAGGAATTGTTAGTGAATTGTGCTGACCTGAGAAACCAGTTATTTGAATTTCTGTTCCGTTTATTATCTCATAGAGATATATTCCTAAATAAGCAATTCTATTTCTTTGAATATCGTAACTGCCCCAAATTGGTGCATTTCGATACGTTTGCCAAGCATCCCAAGATACATATACCGTTAAGTTGGCATTAGGAGCTGGTAATGTTGTGTTGGTTATTGTTGGTGGTATAGGTTCTTCAATATAGAAACTGTGTAATGCGTTTGCACCACTAACATAAAATGAATAATTACCTATTGTTGTAATTCCTGTTCCGATATAAATGTATTCTAATGTCGGAATGTTGTGGAATGAATATTCCCCAAAAACCTTACAGCCATTTATTTCTAACCACTCTAAATTAGGTGCGTTTTCAAAGGCTCTTTCACCTATATAGTTAAATATATTACCCGTCACTCTACTAACGTCACGTTCGTAGAAGGCATAATCACCAATATAAAATAATGTATGCGGAAAATCAATCGTCCAAGTGTTATTAACTTCCACTTGAGCATTTCGGTATGCTTGATCTCCGATTGAAATTACCGGCACATCAATATCATTAATATTAAATGAAAATGGTATGGTATAGGAATCCGTTATATCGGCACCATGATAACCAATTATTTCAAGACCCGTGGTCAAAATTTCTGCCGGATCTGTCATTGTAACTTCTCGAACATTGTAGGCTCCCATATCGAAATCAAATGGGTAGTGAATATAACTACCAACAATCATTCCGCCCTCAAATATATATTGAGTCATTGCAGCAGGAAGAGTATTTTTGTATAAATCGGCATAAGATAAACCTCCAGATCCAGTTCCATCAGGAACGTAAATTCTAAATCTTCCTCCTATAGCTGTACCAACATTGAAGAAGGCATCTTGACCAATTGTTATATTAATATTTGTTCCACTACTTGAAATATTATTGATGAAAACTTGGTGTAATGCAGTATTCTCATAAAGAAGGCTTGCTCCAACTGTTTCAATTAATCCTAAATCAATTTTATTTAATTGACTGTTGTTAGCAAATGCATGACTTGCTGCGGTTTTTAAGTTTTCAAATTCGGCAATTTTTAAAGACGAGTTTCTAAATGCGCTGTCGCCGATAGTTACAACACCTGGAGCAATGAAATTTTTAATTCCGCTCAAATCTCTAAACGCATGATTACCAATTCTAATTAAGTTAAAGTGATTAATCTCAATTTCTGCCGTTGGTATTGCGTTAGTAAATTGATATGCTCTATTACCTATTCCAATAATATTATAGTTATCACTACCAACTAAAACATTGGCAGGTATTGAGTAACTAGTTGTTAAATCAGTTCCGTGATATTCAACAAGCTCCCAACCTATTGTTGGATTGTTGTTATGATTAGTAAGTCTTACTGAGCGCAAACTATACTCGGAAATATCAAATGGAACTCCAAGTGGCGTATAGCTTCCAATTAAATGTCCTCTTGGAAAGAAGAAATTTTGATATGAGG
>SKGW01000029.1 GCA_007117285.1 Bacilli bacterium | reverse complement strand
TAAGATCGCACCGAACAAATTACAACTTAAATCTTATTAAAAAAAATGAAACAAAATTTTTTTTAGAAGGAATGTTTTATAGAAATAAAATCATGAATAAAATATCAACCGAAGTTGATTTTGAGAAAAAAACCATTCTTTTAGATAATAAACAAAATCAAAACAAAGAAATAACTAGTCTTATCTCAACAATAATATTTGAGCCAGGAGATTTAGAATTAATAAAAGGATCTCCAACAGAAAGAAGAAGATATATAAACGATCAATTAAGTCAATTAAGTTCAAATTATTATAAAGCAAATTCAGATTTTGAAAAAACACTAAAAAACAGAAATAACTTATTAAAACAATTTCAAACAAATGAAAGTAATAATCAAGAATTGTTAGATGTATTAACAAACACATTAATTGAAAAATCTTTTAAAATTTTCAACATGAGAGAACAATACATTGAAAATTTAAATAAAAATGTAGAAACAATATTTTTTGATATTACAGGTATAAAACAATTTCAAATCGAATATAAAAGTTTTTTTAAAAATTTAGATAAAGAACAAGTTACAAAAGAATATAAAAAAATCGAAAAAGAAGAAAAAGAAAAAGGAATGACACTAATAGGTGTTCATAGAGATGATCTTGTTTTTCAAATTAATCAAGATGACTTAAAAGTCTTTGGTTCACAAGGACAGCAAAGAATGGCAGTTATATCATTAAAACTAGCTGAAATACCAATTTTTTACAAAATAAAAGATACATATCCAATAGTTTTGCTAGATGATATTTTTAGTGAATTAGATATAGAAAAAAGAAACAAATTACTAAAATACATTAATAATGACATTCAAACCATAATAACAACAACAGATTTAGAAAGTATAGATGAAAAATTAATAAAAATGTCAAAAATTTTCAAAGTAGAAGAAGGACTAATAATAGAAGAGGTGGACAATGAATAAAAACACATATGATGAAACAAACATTCAAGTTTTAGAAGGATTAGAAGCTGTAAGAAAAAGACCAGGTATGTACATTGGAACAACATCGAGCCGAGGATTGCACCATTTAGTGTGGGAAATCGTCGATAATGCAATTGATGAAGCTCTTGCTGGTTATTGTGATGACATAGAAATAATCATCAACAAGGACGGCTCTATTACCGTTAAGGACGACGGAAGAGGTATACCTGTGGGCGAACACCCTAAAACAGGGATATCAACTGTAGAGACAGTTTTTACAGTGCTTCACGCAGGTGGAAAATTTGGTGGAGGAGGATACAAAGTATCTGGAGGACTTCACGGAGTTGGATCATCGGTAGTAAATGCACTTAGTAAATTTGTAGAAGTAACAGTATATCAAAATGAAAAGGTCTATTATGTTCGTTTTGAAGATGGTGGAAAAATTCAAGAACCACTGACAGTAATTGATTCATGTTCAAATGGAAGAACAGGAACAACTGTAACATTTAAACCAGATTTTGAAGTGTTTCAAGAAGGAATAGAGTTTGATTATGAAATATTAAGAACTAGAAGCAGAGAATTAGCCTTTTTAAATAAAGGATTAAGAATAATACTAGTAGATGAAAGAGAAGAAGGAAAAAGAGATGAATTTTTATATGAAGGCGGAATAAGAGCCTACATAGAGATGCTTAATACTAATAAAGTTCCGCTTCACGAAACAATTGTTTATTTTGAAGGACAAGAAAACGATATTTCCCTGGAAATATCTCTACAATATAACTCTAGTTATGTCACTAACCTTTACTCCTTTACAAACAATATCAATACACATGAAGGTGGAACACATGAGGAAGGTGTAAAAAGAGCACTGACAAGAGTTATTAACAACTATGCAAAAAACAATCACTATTTAAAAAATAATGACGAATCACTTTCTGGAGAAGATGTTAAAGAAGGATTAACAATGATTATTTCTTGTAAACATCCAGATCCACAATTTGAAGGACAAACAAAGACAAAACTAGGAAACAGTGAAGTTAGAAAAATTGCAGACAATCTATTTAGCGAAGGATTTGAAAGATATTTACTTGAAAATCCAGCCGATGCAAAAATCATAATAGAGAAATGTATGACAGCAGCAAGAGCTAGATTAGCTGCAAAAAAAGCAAGAGAACTAACAAGACGTAAAAACGTTTTAGAAATATCAAATTTACCTGGAAAACTAACAGATTGCTCATCAAGAGACCCTCTAGCATCAGAAATATTTATTGTCGAGGGTGATTCTGCTGGTGGATCAGCAATAGGTGGAAGAGATTCAAAAATTCAAGCCATATTGCCGCTCCGAGGGAAAATTTTAAACGTAGAAAAAGCGAGATTAGACAAAATACTAGGAAATGAAGAAATAAGAAGTTTAATAACAGCTATAGGAACCGGAATAGGCGAGGAATTTGATTATCAAAAATTAAGATATCACAAAATAATAATAATGACTGACGCCGATGTCGATGGAGCTCATATAAGAACATTACTGTTAACATTTTTCTATCGTTTCTTCAAAACTTTAGTAGAAAAAGGAAATATATATATTGCGCAACCGCCTTTATTTAATATAAAGCACGGAAAAACAACAAAATATGTTTTAAATGAAAAAGAAAAAGAAGAATATCTAGCAACTCTTCCTGAAACAACTTCATATGATGTTGGAAGAAACAAAGGTTTAGGTGAAATGGATGCATCTGAATTGTGGGAAACAACCATGAATCCAGAAAAAAGAAATTTATTAAAAGTAACTATAGAAGATGCTATAATGGCCGACCTTATTTTTGAAACATTAATGGGCGATGATGTAGCACCAAGAAGAGAATTTATAGAAACAAACGCTATTTATGTTCAAAATTTAGATATATAAGAGGTGACAAAATGGAAGAAAAAATATTTGATAAAAACATAACCGATGAAATGAAAACGTCCTTTTTGGACTATTCAATGAGTGTTATTGTATCAAGAGCATTACCTGATGTTAGAGATGGTTTAAAGCCGGTTCATAGAAGAATACTATATGCAATGTATGCACTTGGAATGACAAGCGACAAACCATTTAAAAAATCAGCAAGAATTGTTGGAGATGTTGTAGGTAAATACCATCCACATGGAGACACAGCTGTTTATGACAGTATGGTTAGAATGGTTCAAGACTTTTCGTATAGATTTCCATTAGTTGATGGACATGGTAACTTCGGTTCAATTGACGGCTATGGAGCAGCAGCAATGCGTTATACAGAATCAAGATTATCTAAAATATCAACAGAACTTTTAAGAGATATTAACAAAGATACTGTTGATTTTGCACCAAACTATGATGGTCAAGAAAAGGAACCAACCGTTTTACCTAGTAGATTCCCCAACATACTAGTTAATGGAGCAATGGGAATAGCTGTTGGTATGGCAACAAACATACCTCCACACAACCTAGGAGAAGTAATAGATGGTTGTGTGTCATTAATAGAAAACAGAGATATATCAGTTTTTGAATTAATGAATGACATAAAAGGGCCAGATTTTCCAACAGGAGCAATTATTCTAGGAAATAGCGGAATAAAAAAAGCTTATGAAACTGGAAAAGGATCAATTACTATTAGATCTTTGATAGAAACAGAAGAAAAAAACGGAAAAAACCGATTAATTATAAGAGAAATACCTTATCAAACAAGTAAAGTTAATTTAATAACTAAAATAGCAACGCTTGTAAAGGAAAAGGAATTAGACGGAATATCTAACTTAATCGATGAAACTGACTTAAAAGGAATAAAAATAGTATTAGAATTAAAAAAAGAGGCCAATCCAAGTGTTGTTTTAAACAATTTATATAAAAGCACAACATTGCAAACATCATATGGTATAAACCTTTTAGCGCTAGTTGATGGAAAACCTGAAGTTTTAAATTTAAAAGAAATTTTAGAAAAATATTTAGATCATCAAAAAGTTGTAATCATAAGAAAAAGTCAATTTGACTTGAAAAAATATGAAGCAAGAGCACACATTTTAGAAGGATTGAAAATAGCTCTTGATAATATTGATAGAGTTATTCAAATAATTAAACAAGCAGAAAGTGATGAAAACGCTTCAAAAACTTTAATAAAAGAGTTTGGATTCACTAAACTACAAGCTGAAGCTATTTTAGAAATGAAATTAAGAAGGTTAACCGGCCTTGAAAGAGCTAAAATAGAAAATGAAATAAACAATTTGATTGAAGAGATAAGAAAATTAAAAGAATTGTTAGCATCTGACGAAAAAATAATGAATTTAATAAAAGAAGAATTGTTAGAAGTAAAAGAAAAGTATAATAATCCAAGAAGAACTGAAATTGATATGACAGCTATTGAACATATTGACGATGAAGAATTAATTCCGGTTGAAAAAACTGTTATAACATTAACTCTTAAAGGTTATATAAAAAGATTAGAAGAAGAAACCTACAGAACTCAAAATAGAGGTGGCGTAGGAGTAAAAGGTATGGCAACAAATGAAGAAGATTTTGTTGAACAATTAATAAGTTGTACAACACACGACTTCGTACTTTTCTTTACAAACAAAGGGAAAGTGTATAGAGTTAAGGGTTATGAAATCCCAATATTTAGTCGCCAGTCAAAAGGAATTCCAATAATAAATCTACTGCCTTTTGAGACTGATGAAAAGGTAAATGCAATGATTAAAGTGGAAAGAGACGAAGAAAAAAAGCTTTTTGTGTTTTGTACACAAAACGGAATGGTTAAAAGATCGTTGATTTCAGAATTTGAAAGCATTAGAAATAACGGGAAAATTGCAATCACTCTAAAAGAGGATGATGAGTTAATTTCTGTTAAGAAAACTTCAGGAGAAGAAGAAATATTGATTGGTTCTTCTGCAGGACGAATGGTTAGATTTAATGAAAACAATATTAGAGTAATGGGAAGAACCGCTTCTGGTGTTAAAGGAATTTCGTTAAATGGCGAAAAGTGCATTGGTTGTGAAAAAAATGATAACACAGGCAAACTATTAGTTATAACTGAAAAAGGTTATGGCAAAAAGAGTTCTGTCGATGAATATCGAGAAACAAACAGAGGCACAAAAGGAGTTAAAGCTCTTAATATAACCGAAAAGAACGGAAAACTAGCGGTCTTTAAAATGATTGAAGAAGAAGATGATATAATGATTATTTCAAATTCAGGAATAATTATAAGAGTTCCTTCTAATCAGATATCAACACTAAAAAGAGCGACACAGGGAGTTAAAATTATTAATTTAAAAGAAGATCAGATGGTTTCGGCAGCAGCAGTATTAAAGAAAGAATGCAATGATGAAGAGTGTGAAATCACAGAAATTTAAAGGTTAAACCAATGTTCCACGTGAAACATAGTAAACAATAAAACCAATGTTCCACGTGAAACATAATAAACAATAAAACCAATGTTCCGCGTGAAACATAGTAAACAATAAAACCAATGTTCCACGTGAAACATAGTAGACAATAAACCAATGTTCCGCGTGAAACATAGTAGACAAAACCTTAAAAACCTTGAATTAATATAGAAAATATAGTATTTTATAAGAGCACAACATGAATGTTTGAACCAGGTCAGGATCGGAAGATAGCAGCCTTAAGAACCTCTTCATGTGTGTGCTTTTTTAATGAGGTGACTAAATGGAAAAATATTTAAAAATAACTTTTGATAAAGCAATAGAAGCAAAAAATGAAAATGAGGTTCCGGTGGGGTGTGTCATCGTAAAAGAAGATAAAATTCTTTCTTTTGGAAAGAACGAACAACATACAAGCGGAATCATAACAAAACACGCAGAAATAAATGCAATAAATGATTGTTGTAGAAAAAACGGAAGATATGATCTGTCGGGGAGCACAATATATGTGACGCTCGAACCTTGTCTTATGTGTTTTGGAGCTATTTTGGAAGCTAGAATTGAGCGAATAGTTTATATGATAGATTCTCCGAAATATGGGTTCAAAAATCATTTAAATGAAAAGGATTACAGCGATAAAATTAAAATCGAAAAAACGGGCGATAAGTATGATTATTCAAAGATTATTAAAAACTTCTTTTTATCAAAAAGATAGTTTTTTTTATATAGTTTTAATGATATAATTTTAAAACGAGGTGAATAAAATGCATCAGACTTTATATAGAAAATACAGACCAAAAGTTTTAGCAGATCTTATTGGTCAAACAGTTATAAACACTATATTAAAAAACCAATTTAAAAGTGATAAATTATCACATGCATATATATTTTCGGGGCCGAGGGGAACCGGAAAAACAAGCGCTGCAAAAATACTAGCATCTTTGGCGAATTGCCTGGGAGAAGAAAAGGCTTGTGGGATTTGTGTTTTTTGCAAACAAGATAAAGAAAGTCAATTGGATATAATAGAAATAGACGCAGCTTCTAATAACGGAGTCGATGAAATAAGAGAAATAAAGAGTAAAGTAGGATTAGTTCCGTCTATCGGTAAATACAAAGTATACATAATAGATGAAGTTCATATGCTTACAAATTCAGCCTTCAACGCTCTTTTAAAAACATTAGAAGAACCACCAGAAACAGTAATATTTATCCTAGCAACAACAGAAGTTCATAAAATTCCTGAAACAATTTTATCAAGATGCCAGAGATTAGACTTTAAACGAATAAGTGATTTGGATGTTTTTCTAAGATTAAAGAAAATTTCAGAACTAGAAAACATAGAAATAACAGACGAAGCATTAGAAGAAATTTCAAGATCGTCCAAAGGCGGAATGAGAGATGCAATAGTTTTGTTAGAGCAGGCCCAGGCCTTTACAGAAGAAAAAATAAATGAAGAAGACATACATAAAATTAACAATAGCTTGTCAAAAAACGAAATAGAGTCAATGATGAATATGATTTTAAATAAAGATCAAACAAAAACAATAGAAAAAATAGATTATTATTACTTGCAAGGCAAGAACATCCCAAGAATTTTAGAAGACATTATTTTATCATTAAGAGATAAACTAATTTTAGAAAAAGTTACCAAAACAGCAAAAGAAAACTATTCCGAAACGCTAAAAAAAATTAATGAAATGAATTGGTACTGGCGCGAAATGAAAACAGATCCAAATCCAAAGACCTTACTTGAGGTGGCGCTTATAGATTTATCAGAAGCAATAGGAAAAGAAAACAAGCAACCAAAGTCTTCTGAAAAAGAAAATATAAAAACAGATAAACCAAAAGAAAAATCAGACTCAAAACCTAAAAAACCAGAAGAACCAAAACCGACCGTCAAAGAAAATGAGACTGAAGAAAAAAAAGAAGACACAGATGAAAATAGAAACAGACTTGAAGTTTTAAAAAGAGTAAGAGTTGATAACACATTTTCAAAAGTAAGCAAACAATTTAAAAAAGAAATAGCGGACATGATCAAAAACAAAAAAGTAGAACTTTCAAAGTCAATTGAAAGTGGACATCTGTTTATTGATGGGGAAATTAAAGCAGCAAGTGACGAACATCTATATTTTATAATTTCTTTTGAATCAAAGACATTTGCCGAAATATATAATAAAAATTTAGATAAAATGGATGCAATTATAAGAGAAAAATTAAAACTTGATTTAAAATCAATAGGAATTTCAAGTGACGAGTGGGAAGAATACAGAAAAGAGTTTAAAAACAAAAAAAGAGAATACATTTTTAAAAAAGAAAATGGAGAAGCTGATGAATATTTCAAAGAAATAAACCAGCCTAAAAACGAAATAGAAAAAAAGTTTCAAAACTTTATCGAAAAAAAATGAAAGAGGTATGAAAAATGAATATGCAAGCAATGATAAAACAAGCTCAAAAACTTCAAAAAGACATGATGGAAGAAAAAAAGACAATTGATGAAAAACTTTTCGAAGCAGAAAACGAAATGGTTAGCATAAAGATGAAGGGTACAAAGCACGTGGTTGAATTAAAAATTAAATTAGATACTATTGATGTCGAAGACAAAGAAATCCTGGAAGATATGATTTTAGTTGCAACAAATCAAGTTATAAGTAAAATTGAAGAAGAAACAAACGAAAAAATGGGTAAGTATACACAAGGAATGTCGGGAATGATGTAATGAAATACCCACAAACATTAGAAAATTTGATAAGTTGTTATAAAAAATTACCCGGAGTTGGCGAAAAAACAGCCGAAAGAATGGCTTTTTCAACATTAAAAATGGATGAAGAAACAGTACAATTGTTTTCTGAATCTTTGAAAGATGTAAAGACAAAAATAAAAAAGTGTATAATTTGCAACAATATAACCGAAGATGAAAAATGTTCAATATGTAAAGACAATACTCGCGTACAGACAACTATATGTATATTAGAAGACGCAAAAAAAGTTCAAATGATAGAAAAACTGAAAGTTTACAATGGTCTATATCATATTGTTGAAGAACCTGTGACGCCTTTTATCAGTTCAGATGCAATTGATAAAAACATAAATCCACTAATAAAAAGAATAATCGAAAATAAAGTAGAAGAAATTATTTTTGCTCTAAAACTAACAATCGAAGGAGAGACCACAGCTGCGTACATATCAAAATTACTTGAAAAACAAGAAGTGAAGATAACAAAAATAGCACAAGGAATTCCTCATGGTGCGGATATTGATTACATTGATTCACTAACACTAGAAAAAGCAATTGAGGATAGAAAAGTTATTTGAGGTCGATAAAATGTTAAAAAAACATGAGAAACTACAAAAAAATACCGTTTTAACACTAAAAAAACAGTTAGAAACAAAAAAAACAAGCCATTTTTATATTATTGTTGATAATGGGTATAGTAAAACCGAGGAATTTGTAAAAGACTTTATAAAAGAACTTATTTCTGCCGATGAGTTAATTTCTAATAGAATTGATCACGATAGTCTACCCGACATCATAAAAATAAAACCAGATGGACTGTGGATAAAAAAAGAACAAATTAAAAATTTGCAAAAAGAAGTCATAAACAAGTCTTCTGAAATCGAAAAAAAGATATACATTATTTACGAAGCCGAAAAATTAAATATTTCAGCTGCAAATTCAATGTTGAAAATGTTAGAAGAACCAGAAGATAATATAGTAGGTATGTTAATTACAAACAATTTGGATACAATTATTCCAACAATAAAGTCAAGAGGAGTAATTATTCAACTTAACAACGATCAAGTTGATGAAAAAGATGAAAAAACATATATAATGGCAGAAAATTTTATTTTGCTTTGTGAAGCAAAAACATCAAAAAAAAGAATATATATAGAAGAAATAATAGACAAAGAGTTAAAAAGTAAAGAAGAAATCATAAAATTTCTTGAATATAGTTCAGAAATATATAAAAAAGCAATTACAAACAAAATAAAAAAAACAACGGAAAATAATCAACTTTCTTCTGTTGAAACAAAAAACACATTAGAACAATTAATAAAAAAATTCAAATTAGTAACAGAAAGTAAAAATCAAATTCAAAATAATTTAAACATTAAATTACTTTTTGATAAACTAATAATTAATTTAGAGGAGGTATAATATGTCTGTTGTAGGAGTAAGATTTGATCAAAAATCAAAAATATACAACTTTGATTCAAATAATTTAAATTTAAATCTTGGAGACGCAGTTGTAGTTTCAACAGCAAAAGGCCTTCAAATGGGAACAGTTGAAGCTACTAACGTAGTAACTCCAAACCCAAATTTAGCAAAAGTTGTAAGATTAGCTACAAAAGAAGATAAAGAAAATCAAATTCAAAATATGGAAAAAGAAAAACAAGCTCTTAAACGATGCCGAGAAATCGTCGAACAAGAAAAATTGAAAATGCATGTAGTAGCTGCAAAATACTCATTTGATAAAAAAACATTAACATTTCAGTTCTTTGCCGAAAAAAGAGTCGATTTTAGAGACCTTTTGAAAATTTTGGCTAGCGAATTTCGAACAAGAATAGAATTAATGCAAATAGGTGTTAGAGATAAAGCAAAAGAAATAGGCGGAGTTGGACCATGCGGTCAAGAACTTTGTTGTGCTAGATTTCTAAATAAATTAGACAACGTTTCGATAAATATGGCTAAAAATCAAGACTTAGCGCTAAATCCAAATAAAATTAACGGAGTTTGTGGAAGATTGCTATGTTGTTTAAACTATGAAAATGACCATTACAAAGAGTGTAGAAAGAACTTGCCAAAGCGAGGAACAGTTGTTTCAACGGATAAAGGACAAGGAAAAGTAATAAAAACAGACTGTCTTTCAGAATCATACTCAGTAGAATTAAATAATGGAGAAATAATTGAAGTTGAAAACAGAAGTTCTAAATGATTTATTAGAATTTGATAATTTAAAAATATATCAAAACACCAATACCTTTAATTTCTCGCTAGATACAGTTTTGTTAGCTAAATTTGTAAGTATTAAAAAAAACACAAAAACAATTATGGATATAGGAACAGGAAACGCCCCAATACCACTAATCCTATCTAGAAGAACAGAGGCTCGTATAATAGGAATCGAAATTCAAAAAGAATTGGTAGAATTAGCAATAAAATCAATAAAAAAGAACAAATTAGAAAAACAAATTGAAATAATAAATGCAGATGTTGTAGAAGAGTACAAAAAAATTGAAAGCGATACTATAAACACAATAACCTGTAATCCACCGTTCTTTAAAATAACTGAAGGTTCGAGAAAAAATGAATCAGAGTTTAAAACAATCGCAAGACATGAACTCTTTTTAGACATCGAAAAGGTTCTTCTAATAGCAAAAAAACTTCTAGTTAATGGCGGAAACATTGCAATTGTTCACCGACCAGAGAGATTAGTTGAAATAATAACCAAAATGAAAGAAAACAATCTAGAGCCAAAAAAACTACAATTGATTTATCCATTCAAAGGTGAAAATGCACACATTCTTTTAATAGAAGGGTGTAAAAATGGAAAACCGGGTTTGAAAATACTAGATCCGTTGTATGTTCATGAAAAAGACGGAAGTTATACAAAAGAAGTAAAAGAATACTTCAGATAGGAGTTGCCAATGGAAAAAGGAAAAGTTTTTATAATAGCAACACCAATCGGTAATCTTGATGACATTTCCAAAAGAGCAATCGAAACTCTAAAAGAAATAGACATCCTTTTTTGCGAAGATACACGAGAAACGGGCAAATTACTAAAAGAATTAGAAATAAAGAAAAAAACAATATCAAACAACGAACAAAGTGAAATAAAAAACATAGAAAAATTCATAAAATTTTTAGAAGATGGAAAAAACGTTGGAATAGTTTCAGATAGAGGAACGCCAATAATAAGTGATCCCGGGTATCTACTTGCTAAAAGCGCAGTTGAAAATAACTTTGAAATTATATCAATACCAGGACCTAGTGCAGTTATTGCAGCTTTAGTAGCCTCAGGACTGGAACCGCAACCTTTCACATTTTATGGTTTTTTAAATAGCAAAAAAGAAAAAAGAAAAAAACAACTAGAAAAATTAAAAAAAGTAGATCATACTTTAATATTTTATGAATCTCCTAGAAGAATAGAGGCAACACTAGAAGAATTACTTGAAGTATTTGGGAATCGCAAAATTTGCATTTCCCGGGAAATAACAAAACTATACGAAGAACACATTCGAGGAGATATTAAAAAAATATTAGAAGAAAAAATACAAATCAAAGGTGAAGTTGTTTTATTAGTTGAAGGTAATAAAGAAAAAGCCGAATACTCTGAAGAAGAAATAAAAGAATATATTGATTTTCTAATTTCAGAAGGGGAAAACACAAAAAAAGCTTTTATAAAAGCTTCAGAAGAATTAAACATATCAAAAAATAAAATATACAAAATATATCACAATTTATAGGAGAGTTATATGAAATTAATAGTAGGACTTGGAAATCCAGGAAAAGAATATGAAAAAACAAGGCATAATGCCGGGTTTATAATGATTGATGAATTTGCAAAAAAATTTAATTTAAGCATTGAAGAAAAAAAATTCAATGGATTTTATACAACTTTCGAGTATAATGGCGAAAAAATTATGCTTTTAAAACCACAGTGTCACATGAATAATTCAGGCGAAACAATAATAAAATTTGTTGAATACTTCAAAATTGAAATAGCAGATATATTAGTGATATATGATGATTATTATATTGAAGTAGGGAATTATAAAATTAAAGCAAACGGCAGCGCAGCAGGACATAATGGACTAAAAAGCATTGAAAATCATTTGAAAACTCAAAATTACAAAAGAATAAAAATAGGAATATCAAGAGATCCGCAAATCTACATGCCCGATTACGTTTTGGGAAAATTCACAAAAGAACAATTTGAAAAAATTGAAGAATTAAAAACTAAATTCCCATGTATCCTAGAAGATTATTTAAAATATACCTTCGAAAAATTTATGTCCATTCACAATTAGGTGGTGATCAAAATGAACTTTGAAGAAGAATTTGATTTTTCACAAAAAGAAATTAATAAATTAAACAGAGAATTAAAAACTCTGTACGTTTATAATAGATATCAAAAAAACAAAAAGTTTATTATATTTCTTACTAATTCATTGTTCGAAGCTACAAAATTTTACAATTATTTAAAGACGCACACAAGTGATGTTCTTTTTTTTCCTGTGGATGAATTAACAAAAATCGATGAAGCCATTGAATCACCAGAACTAATGACAATAAGATTAGAAACATTGAACGAAATAGCACAAAACAAACCCAAAATATTAGTAACAAATCTATATGGATATCTAAAATTTATTCAAAGTAAAAATGAATATATAAAAGACGAAATAATTTTAAAAAAATCAGAAATAATAAAACCTATTAAAATAGTAGAACAAGCCGATGAAGCTGGTTATGAAAAAGTAGATATCGTTTCCAGAACCGGAGAGTATGCACACAGAGGATATATAATAGATATATTTCCAACTAATAGCGAAAACCCAATAAGGATAGAATTTTTTGGCGATGAAATTGAGAATATAAGAGAATTTAATCTTGAATCGCAAAGAACAATAAAAGAAATCGAGAACATTACAATACCTAATTTTAAAGAAATAATATCAGAAAAATCTACGGAAGCAATCAGCACCTTCGCTGGCTCTCATGAATTAGTAATCGACGAAATTAACACATTAACAAATCACTATAAATTTATCGAAAAAGATCTAAAAGAAACGGGAAAATATAGTGAATTAAAATTAGAACCAAATAATTACGTAGAATTATCCTCAAAACACTACGAAGAACTTCCAAAAATAGATAAAACGACGTTAAAAACACTACTTTCCAGCAAAAAAAACGTTTTCTTTTCAACAAAACATCCAGAAAAACTAAATAAAATGTTAGATAAAGAAAAAGTAAAAAATATAGATAAAAAATTTAACGAAGGTTTTCAAACAGAAAAAACCATTTTACTAACCGATAAAGAATTGTTTCAAGACGAAACTTCTAATTTTTTGTTAGATACGAGATTTAGAAAAAACGAAAAAATAGAAAACATTAGCAAAATAGAAATTGGTGATTATGTTGTTCACTATAGCTTTGGTATAGGTAAATACTTAGGACTAAAGAAAATAGAAAAAGATGGTTTAGAGAAAGAATATTTAAAATTAGAATATAAAAATAAGGATTCATTATATATACCTGTTGAAAAAATTGGCAATCTCAGAAAGTACTCCTCAAAAGATGGGGTAAAACCGAGATTAAATAAAATAGGATCTTCTGACTGGGAAAAAACAAAACAAAAACTAAATAAAAAAATAGAAAACATTGCCAAAGATTTGTTAGAAGTTCATGCTTTTCGCGAAAATCAAGTAGGTATTAAATTTGAAATTGATCAAGAGACGCAAAAAAAATTCAATGAAGATTTTGAATATGAACCGACGCAAGATCAAATAAAATCGTATACAGAAATAATAGCTGATATGGCCAAACCCTACCCAATGGATAGGTTGCTTTGCGGTGATGTAGGCTATGGAAAAACAGAAGTAGCATTTCGAGCTGCGTTTAATGCAATAACTAACAACAAACAAGTCGCCCTCTTATGCCCAACAACAATACTTTCAGACCAACACTACCAAAACGCCCTAAAAAGATTCAGTAACTTTCCGATTAAAATAGAAATACTAAATAGATTTGTAACTCAAAAAAAAGTTTTGGAAATCAAACAAAAACTAAAAGAGGGCAGAATAGATTTTGTAATTGGAACACATAAACTTTTATCAAAAGATATTGAGTTTAAAAACCTGGGGCTATTAATTGTTGATGAAGAACAACGCTTTGGAGTAAAACATAAAGAAAAGATCAAAGCTCAAAAAAGAAACATAGATGTTTTAACTTTATCAGCAACACCAATTCCAAGAACTCTTCAAATGTCATTCTCGGGAGTCAGAGAGCTTTCTTTAATAGAAACGCCCCCTCAAAATAAATATCCAATCCAAACTTACGTTTTAGAAGAAGACTTTTCAACAATAAAAGAAATTTTATATAAAGAAAAATCTAGAAACGGTCAATCATATATACTTTGCAACAACACCAAACAAATAGAAAAAATAACTGCTCAACTCGCGCAAATGGCACCAGATCTAAAAATGGTTTATGCACATGGTCAAATGCCAAAAACAAAACTTGAAAACGTCATGAAAGATTTTAAAGAACAAAAATTTGATGTTTTAGTCTGTACAACAATAATAGAAACCGGAATAGACATTCCCCGAGTCAATTCGCTTGTGATACTTGATTCAGATAACTTAGGATTAGCGCAACTTTATCAAATAAGAGGAAGAGTTGGAAGAGGCGGAGAAATAGCTTACGCTTATCTAATGTATAAAAAAGGTTTAACAGAAATAGCTAAAAAAAGACTTGAAACAATTAAGAAATTCACAAGACTGGGAAGCGGCTTTTCAATTGCTATGAGAGATTTATCACTAAGAGGTGCTGGCGATATATTAGGACAAGAACAAGCTGGGTTCATAGACTCGGTTGGGATTGAATTATTTTTAGAAATGCTTGAAAAAGAAGTGAAAAAACAAAAAGGACAAGAAATTGACTCAGAAACAAAAAACGATCTACCTCTTTTAAATGTAAAAACGTCTCTCAATCATTTAACAGATAGCAAAACTATTAAAATTGAATTTCATCAAAAAATAACTAATGTAAAAACACAAGATGAAGCAAAAGAATTAATTGAAGAAATAGAAGATCGTTTTGGAAACGTTAACGAAGAAATAAAAACATATATATATGCAGAGCTTTTAGAAAACATATTAAACAGTCTTAACATAACGAGAGTAAGAACAACTAAAAGAATTGTGGAAGTGACCATGCCTAAAACTTTAACAGAAAATATAAACATGGGTGAGTTATTTTTAAAGTCCCAAGAGATTTCGCGATTTTTTAAATTTTCTAAACAAGGAAACAATATATTATTAGGGTTAGACTTGCTGAGATTAAAAGAAAACTATATATATATTCTTCTCGAGACTTTTCAATATATAAAAAAACAGCTTTCTAAATAAGTGGTTTTATTTTTTAAACACATATGATATAATAAATTTTATCTTTTGAAAGGAGTGATTAAAAATGGAAGAAAAAGTAAAATTATACGATAAAAAAGATATTAAAACAAATAAACAAAAAGGTGATAAAGTTACCGAAATATATGTTGTAAAAGAATTAAAAGGAAACATAAAAAGAGTTACAACTTACTATGAATACTGTGGGTTCATGTCAAAAAAAGGTGAGAAGTTGGATAGACTCGTCGATATCAACGATGGAGACGATCTACAGTTCATGAAAACCTTAAAAGAAGAAATAGTACCGAACGAAAAAGCGCCAATTAAAATGGAAGAGATAAATACATCTATAATATATCGTTCAGAAGACAGAAGAAAAGGAATTATGTTTTTTGACGAAGTTGATGCATATAATTTGTTTTTAAACATAGATAAAACAATAATAGATGTCAAAAATAACTCTGTTTCCAAAGTGTTAAAGCGATACTAAAGTTGAAAAAAAGTACAAAATATGGTATAATATAATTATTGAGAGACTTTGAAGAAAAGAAAAATATGATGTTGTTAAAGAGAGGCTATGGTTGGTGAAAATAGTTACAATTAATATTTGGATGGTTTCTGAGTCGTTTAGTCGATATGTAGACTAAACCGTCATACGCGTTAAGTATTTGAGTGCATAATTTATATTATGAATTAAGGTGGTACCGCGTTTATAACGTCCTTAAACTAAGGATGTTTTTTTTATGGAGGTAAGTATGGAAAGAGGATTTAAAAAAATTAGTTTAGAACAATTCAAAAAAGATGTGGCGAGTGATATTGACTTATATGATCAATTAAACCTTCCAAAACGAGGAACTGCAAGTAGTGCAGGTTATGATTTTTTCCTAATCGATGATGTTACTTTAAAAAAGGGAGAAACAAAAAAGATTCCAACAGGAGTTAAAGCCTATTTTAAAGATGACGAAGTTCTTTATATAATAGTAAGGAGCAGCGCAGGATTCAAGTTCAATATCCGACTTAGTAATCAAGTTGGAGTAATTGACTCAGATTACTACAATAACGAAAAAAACGAAGGACACATATGGATTTCAGTTCAAAACGAGGGTGACGAAGATCGTTACTTCAAAAAAGGAGAATGTCTTGCTCAGGGAATATTTTCAAAATATTTAAAAACTGATGATGACAATTCCGATGGTCAGAGAAAAGGTGGCTTCGGAAGTACGAACGGAGGCGAAAAAGATGAATAGAAATTTTAATATATATACGGCAATTGCCTATACAAGCACTAAACCTCATATTGGAAACACTTATGAAGTAATTTTGGCTGATGCAATTGCAAGATACAAAAGATTAGAGGGCTATGAAGTTTATTTTCAAACAGGCACTGATGAACACGGTCAAAAAATTGAACAAAAAGCAATCGATTCAGGACAAGAACCTCAGGAATACGTTGACTCAGTAGCTCTTGAAGTTAGAAAAGTTTGGGACTCTGTAAACGCTAGTTATGACAAATTTGTAAGAACTACACAAATTCATCACAAACAAACAGTTTCAAAGATGTTTGAGAAACTATATAATCAAGGAGATATATACAAAGGCAAATATGAAGGACTTTATTGTACTCCTTGTGAATCATTTTTAACAAAAGGTAGTTTGCACGACGGAAACTGTCCGGATTGTGGTCGCAAACCAGAATACACAGAAGAAGAAGCGTATTTTTTCAAGCTTAGTAACTACTCAGAAAGATTAACAAAACACATCGAGGACAATCCAGGATTTATAATTCCAGAAAGCAGAAAAAATGAAATACTAAATCAATTTTTAAAACCAGGACTAGAAGATTTATGTGTTTCAAGAACTTCTTTTTCATGGGGAGTACCGGTCGAGTTTGATCCAAAGCATGTTGTTTATGTTTGGCTTGATGCACTTAGCAACTATATTACGTTTATTGGATATGATCCAGAAGGTAACCACAGTGAAGAATTTAAAGAAAAGTGGCCTGCTGATGTTCACATAATTGGAAAAGATATTACAAGATTCCACGCAATCTACTGGCCAATCCTACTAATGGCGCTAGATGTAGAACTTCCAAAAAAAATATTTGGCCATCCGTGGGTATTATCTGGTGAAGAAAAAATGAGCAAAAGTAAAGGCAATATAATATATGCCGATGATCTAGTTCATCACTTTGGAATAGATGCTGTAAGATATTATTTCTTAAGTCAAATTTCATACGCAAACGATGGAGTGTTTACATATGAAATATTCATTGACAAAATTAACTCGGACTTAGCAAATAACTTAGGAAATTTAGTAAATAGAACAATCAGTATGGCTAAAAAATACTTTGAAGGACAAATCCCTAAAGTAACTTTATTGGAAGATAATGACAAAAAATTCAGAGAGAAAGTAATTGCAAAGAATGATACAATTAAAAACAAAATGAATGAATACAAAATTTCTGATGCCATTAGCGAAATAATCGATATATTTGATATTTCAAACAAATACATTGACGATACAACTCCTTGGATTTTAGCAAAAGATCAGGACAGTGAAAAATTAAAAACAGTAATATACAATCTTTTAGAAGCGTCAAGACATGGAGCGGTGTTGCTTCAAGCATTTCTTCCGGAAACAGCAAACAAGATATTTAATCAATTAAATACTAAGAATACGACATTGGAATCAATTAATAACTTTGAAGGATTAGATGAGGGAATTGAACTTTCGGATCCAACACCATTGTTTCAAAGAATAGATAAAGAAGAAAAACTAAAAGAAATTTTGTAAACCACAATGTACAGTTTACGAAAAACCCTTTAAGCAAAAACAATTTGATGATATATTGAATGAGAAGAATAAAAAAGGGTTTTATACATATTTAAGGAGCAAGTCTCCTTATTTTTTTGTGCTTATGATATAATTATAAAGAGGTGTAACATGATAAAAAAATACAAAACAGAGATTTTAACATTTGTTTTAATTCTAATAGCAAATTTAATATTGTTTTTAGTATTAGCAGGTATTAGTGATGACTTAGTCTTTAAATATGTATGCGAAGAATGCACCGCCAATTTAGCTTGGGGTTGTAAAAGAGATATATGCTTAATTGATGATTTGATTATAAAAAAATTAACAGCACCGTTTGTGACAATAATTTTTTACGCTGTCTTCACATCAAAAATAATTTCGAAGCAAGTATATAAATATGTATACTTAGCATATATATTTATACTACCATTGATATTGTTTAATTTAGTTAGAATAGAAAATCTAGACTCATACACTACCAATATACCCAAATACCTTATAACGGAAAAAATAATTATATTTTCTCCAAGTATACTATTTGTTCTAGCTTTACTATACTTTATTAAAAGAGGTGAAAAAAATGATAATTGATACACACGCTCACATAACAAAAGAATACTATGAAAACGTCGATGAAGAGATTAGTAAAGATAAAAATATAGTTCTAATAAACAGCGGAACAAATCACCCTGATTGTAAAGAGATAATTGATTTGTCCAAAAAACACACAAACTGTTACGGAACTATAGGTATTCACCCAAGTGAAGTAGATAATTGGCAAGAAGAAACGGTAACCTTTTTGGAAAATAATATAAATAAAAAAAAGATCGTTGCAATAGGAGAAATAGGTCTTGATTATCATTATGGAGAAGACCGAGAAAAGCAAAAAGAAATTTTTGTAAAGCAATTAGAGATAGCAAAAAAATATTCAAAAGCAGTTGTAATTCATAGTAGAGAAGCACTGGAAGATACATACAATATTTTAAAAAAATACCCTGAGTTAAAAAAAATAATGCATTGCTATAGTTATGATGAAAAAGAAGTAAATAAGTTTTTAGAAATTAATTGCTTAATTGGTATAAATGGAATTGTAACATTTAAGAACAATTCTAATATTAAAAAAACAATTGAAAAAATAGGAATCAAAAATATCGTTTTAGAAACCGACAGTCCCTATCTATCGCCAGAACCATATAGAGGCAAAACTAATTCAATTTCAAATATTTATATAATAGCAGCAAAAATAGCCGAAATTTTGAACCTGAATATTGACCAGGTTATAAGGGAAACTACTCAAAACGCCATCCAACAATTTGACTTAGACCTCCAAAAATGATAATATGTTTCTATAAATAAGAGGTGAAAAGATGAATATATATTTGCTTGAAGTAATGGGCAAATTAATTAGTCTAATAACAATAACGGCAGTTTCAATAGTAGGAGCTGTCAGCGTTCAAACAAGCAGTGTTTCATTAAATAATATTAATAAAGAAAAAAGCTTGGATATCGAACATGAAATAATACCCTTTGAAACAAAAAAAATATTCCGCTCAAACATGCCAACGGGAACAAAATTAACTAAAACAGAAGGCCAAGAAGGAATAGTTGTTTTAAATGGTGAGTACCAAATTGATTTGCGAGAACAAATTAACGAAGAAGTATATGTAGGTACAGGACCTGTAGGCAAGTATCAAGGCAATATGACCGGTTATGGACCAGATTGTAGAACATGTAGCGGTAGAGGCTTTGTTGGATGCCGTGGATACGACGGAACATACCACAACTTAATTAAAGATGGAAAATACTATAACGATCACGAATACGGAGAAATCAGAATTGTAGCGGCAACAAGACAAGTATTTAAATGCGGAACAATCGTTGAAGTAAAAATAAATGGCGAAAAATTTAATGCTATCGTTCTAGATAGAGGAGCGGCAATGGAAAATCACTATAATAATGGCCACATTGTGTTTGATTTAGCATTCGTTAGCGAAAAAGAAGACATAAAAGAAATTAGAGCAATAACAAAAAACAATCTTAATCGCCCCGTTGTTGGCTTTGAAGTAAAAAGATGGGGATTTTAAAAGCATTTTTTGCTTTTTTTTATTCTTAAAATGATATAATTACACTTGGAGGTGCTTTTATGATATTATCAGGAAAAAAGATACAAAGCGAAATAGAAAATGGAGAAATAACAATAACTCCTTATAAAAAAGAAAGAATAAATCCAAATAGCTATAACCTAACACTGCACGATGAACTTTTAGTTTATAAAGATAATGAGTTAGATATGAGAAAACACAATGAAGCAGAAAAAATAAAAATACCTAAAGAAGGGTTTCTTTTAAAACCAGGTGAACTTTACCTTGGAAGAACGGTTGAACATACCGAAACAAAGAAATACGTTCCAATGCTTGAGGGAAGATCTTCAATTGGTAGACTTGGAATTTTTATCCATGTAACTGCTGGATTTGGAGATGTTGGGTTTTCAGGAACTTGGACTTTAGAAATATCAGCTATAAAACCAGTAATAATATATCCAAATATTGAAGTCGGTCAAATATATTTTCATACAATTGATGGAGACTATGAATTGTATAAAAGTGGTAAATACCAAAATCAAAAAGATATAAAAGAGAGTATGATGTACAAAGACTTCGAAAAATAAGGAGGAATTAAATGAAATTTGAATTAGTTTC
>SKGW01000047.1 GCA_007117285.1 Bacilli bacterium | reverse complement strand
CTAGAGCTCTAGATCTGCTATTGTTTTGATCGCTACCAGAATTGCTAAAGAAGTATTGACAGTCTGGACTAGGTCCTATATATTGAGCGCTGTCTTTCGCCCATTCTTCTAATTCAAATTTTTGCCAATCGTCCCAAGCAATAGCTACATCGTCGTTAGCTTGCGTCCAGTCTTGAACAAATTGTGGATGGTTTATATGTAAATATTCGTTATAATCTCCAAGTTGTTCACCTTCTTGGATTTTTGAAACTTGACACTGAACTTCACCTTCGAAACCAATTCCGCCCCATCTTGGAACGTTTGCTGGTGCTGGTGAATCTCCTAATACAAAGTGGAATCCAGCATCAACTCTAACACTTTGATCTGGGAAGACAAATTCAACTTCTTCACGACAATAAACATCGCAGTATGGATTGACGGCTAAATTACTAAATATTGGGTTATTTGGTATATATACTTCTTGAAAAAATTGATTGAACGGAGATGGAGGTAACGGTGCTTTGTTGCTTGCAAAGATACAATCCCAATCAGTTATATCTCTTGCCATACCGTTATTCTCTCCCGGTTCATCACAGTCAGGACAGAAGGTTTGTGGTCTATATTCACATGCAATCGGATCTGCAAGCGGCACACACAGTTCTCGATACATTTCATTATATTCATCGAAAGCTGCCACATCTCTGCCACCAAGAATCGGATTCAATAAATTCCATTGTTGTAATGCAGACCACTCATAATCAGCATCAGGAAAACAACAGTCAGGTAAAAGAGGTCTGGCTGTTGATACATTTTCAAGTTCATTTCTAGGGCAGACAAGTGGTTGTCCTAAATAGAATTCAACTTCGAAGTGGAAGTTAAATCTAAGTCCAATGGCTCCACCACCACATAGATTACCTCTACCAACTCGTGCGTGTTCACCACTAAAAGTTCCGACATTGCCAGAATTATCATAGTATCTATAAGTACCACTTATTAAATCTCCATCACAGTTAATTACATGATTTTGAGTTACAGGCATAGTGCCCGTAGTTCTAGCATAACCTATTCCACCTAAAGAATTTAAATTGGTAAATCCTCCTGGATTGCCAGGTCTCGGGAATATAGCTACTAAATTTTCACTAAAAGGAGCTCTTCCCAAAGGTACAGTAACATCCATATTTACCCCGACAGGCTCAAAAACATCCGTATTGTGAACTCTAAAGTAAGGTTTATATCTTATTTCAACGGTATTACCAATAACTCTATAATGCGCTTCTTCAAAAAGATATGAAGCATCGGCTAATGTACTTTTAATTCTTATTTCAATATTGTCCCAAGTTCCACCACCCGATATATAATCTCTAACAGTTTGAGGAATACTAACGGATTGAATCAAAGGTGGGTTGGTATCTAAAAATGTCATTACGCCATCTGAACCACCAGCAGTATAATTATCAATTCTATATGTTTCTCCACTTGCTAAGTCAAACTGCCATTCATTACCCCAATGCCATACATCAAAATTACCTCCTGAATTGGCAGAACCAACCTTTGGCACAAAAGGTATCGGCGCATTGAAATCAATATGTTGCCAATTGGCACTTGCATTAACTGGAAAAATTAATGCTCCTAGCACTATAAAGATTAATCCCCACAATGTATTAAATTTAGTCTTTTTCATAATTACCTCCGAATTTATTATTTGAAAAATCTTTTCACTTTCTTCCTCTTCAGGAATTAAATTTCTTTTATATTCATTAATTCTTCTTTGAAATTCCTATCTATTCATATCTACATCAGTCCATTTTTGACAAAGTGGAAGGTTAAATATCTTTCAAAAGGCGGGTTCTTATAATATTTGTTATAGCGAAAGAACAACATGAGCAGTTAAAATAACTTTCTGTCATTAACACACTTGCTATCTACAGAATATATCAAATATAACTGTTTGATTTTGCTCATATCCACTTAATATAAATTTCGCACGTTTCTCTTATATCTTGACTGTAAACAGTTTCGTTTTCATATCAAATCTCCACGAGTTTATTTATCAAGTGCATATTATAAACATTATACACTGTTTTTTTTCATTTTAAAAGATGTTTATAATTATATTTTTTTGTTTTGACAATTAATTATTCTTTTAGAGGCTCTAAAAAAATCTATTCCCAGAATTAACATTGACTTGTCTAATTTAATTATTAATTATCATCGTTCTGTAAACTCCATTTGTCTTGCACCGTAAACTCGCAAAATTATTCCAAAATCTAAAAACAGCACATGTTTTTCTTAATTCATATAATCGCTTCTATTATTAATTATACATTAATTTTAAAAAAAAGAAAGAAAAAAAAGATTACCGAGGTAATCTAATAATTTTTTTCTAATTGTGAATTTCGATGTCTCCATTTCGCGAAAACGTTATAGTTAGTGTTCGTGAAGAATTTATTTTTTCGCCAACAATCCAAAATGAAAATCGCAAATCACTTATTTCCACTTCTGAAATATCAACTATATTATTCCCTCCTGG
The DNA here is from genome assembly GCA_007117285.1 of Bacilli bacterium. Lineage (GTDB taxonomy): Bacteria > Bacillota_I > Bacilli_A > RF39 > UBA660 > CSBR16-174. The sequence continues at coordinate 3,797 of SKGW01000047.1, read as the reverse complement.
AGCATAATCGATTTCAATATTTTTCGAAGTAAATCCTTGCAAACTATCTGAATAGTAGATTTCATTCGCTATTATTTCCCACGAAATCTCTTTTGTTAATTTAGGAAGATAAAATTCTATTGAATCATTTACCAAGGTAAAACTTTCGGCAATTTCAGAAAAATATTTTTCAACAACTGATGATTTAATTTCGTAAAAACCCGTGTTATGTATTTGTTCTAAAACTTGTTCCTTAGGAAGAAAATCATTTTTTTCTTCATCATTGATAATGGGGGGAATTCCGTTAATATCATCACTACTAGAAGAATTGTTTTTAAAAATTTCAGTGCCAAAAACTAAAAACATCGCCACTATCATGAATAATAAAATATATATTATCGGTTTATTTGTACTGTTCATATATTTTCACCATTCCATAATTTATATAAATCCACTCATAATTATCAACAAAATGTTTGATATATGCACTAGATGTATTGACAGCAACTCCTTCACATAAAATCTCGAATCCGACAAGTAATCTAGACCAATCCTGATTTAAGGCATTAGGGTGGATTTCAACTTTTTGAACAAAACCACCACGAGTTGCGGGTGCATAATGACCACTCATAGCGCTTCCATTAACAAACTCAACACGAACACGATTGCTATCCCAAAAACATTGCGTCGGCACTTTAGGTAGGTAAAAATATATTGCATTGTCAACCAAGACGGCACTATCCAAAACTATTTTTATATAAGAAAGTACAAAATCTTTTGTTAAAACCTGCGCACCACCTGATAATTCAGTTTGAAGTGTTTGGGGTAGAGTAGCTTCTAAATGAGCGAAGTCACTAGCTACAGGTATTTTCCCCGGTGTTGGTTGAGTTCCGCCACTATTTAAGAATACATCTATTCCACCTAGATTGTTTCTCGCCCAATCAACATCCACTCCAAAGTTTTCACTTACAAATCTTAGGGGAACATACGTTCTTCCGCCTACTATAATAGCTTTAGTATCCATTTCAACTGTTCTTCCATTAACTGATGCATACTTGCTATCAATTGTTAAAAACATTGTATTATTTATTCCTACTCTTCTTGCATTTGGATCCCACGTTACAGTCATTCCTAAGTTTTCACTTACAACTCTAACTGGTACTAATGTTCTATTATTAGAATCAATAAATGGATATGCATCCGTAAATTGAATTGCTCTGCCATCTACAAAAATTCTGATATTTGATCCACTTGTTGTAGGCAATGTACTACTATTTGTAGTTCTTGTAGTTGTAGTTGTTGAAGTATTTGAATAATAACTAGGTGCTTGACCACTCTCGGTTACAGTCGTTATTCTTGATGATAATCCATCAGTTCTTTCTGGTTCAGCATTATAATTTGAACCATTGTTTGTGATGGGTTCCTGCGTAACTTCTTCTTCCACACGATAAGAAGGCACACCCGTAGTTTCTTCTACTACCTCAGTATTACCTACCGGTTTTTCAATAATTTTTTCATCTGTCTTGTAATCTGTTTTATAATAAGGCGCCTGCATGTTTTGAAGATTTTCTAAACCATACTCAGCTTCACCTTTTGAAACATTGCTGCTTCCTAAATCTGAAACAACAATTCCTCCTGCTATTAGCGCAAACATCATCATGACTTGAAACGTTGAAGATTTTCTTAATCTCATATTTCCTCCTCTTTCAAACCCCTTGAATTTCTTTTGAACATATATTATCACAAAAGCCCAATAAAAACAAGGTCATTTTGTTCTCCGTTAACATTTACTTTTCTTTTAAAATCAAGCACAAATTTACTTACAATTTAAATTCTTTTCTTCTTTCATTTATAATTATTCCTGATCCAACAACAATTATAGCAATTAAAATGTAAGGATAGTTTTCAATAACAAAGTCGAATAATGATCTTATCGTTCTAAAAAAGTTTTCTGGCTCTTCCTCCTCAGGAATTAAACTTTTTCTGTATTCTTCAATTCTTCTTTGAAATTCTTCCCTACTCATATTAACATTATTCCATTTTTGACAAAGAGTAAAATTAGAAATACCTTCACAAAGCGAGTCCTTATAGTACTTATTATAAAACGGAAGATTAACATACCTAGTTAAAATAACCTCTCTATCATTAACGCACTTGCTATTAAGGGGATAAATGTCAAACGTAACCGTCTGACCAGGTTCGTAGTCGGTTAAAATAATTTCTCTTGTATCTTTGCTATATGCAAGTTCAACATCTCTTTTTCGATCTTTAACAATAATTTTTTCATGCAAATTATTAACTCTAATATTGAACGAAAGATCATTTCCAACTTCTTTATCAATACTACTGAAAATAACATTTGCCGCCAAATTTCCAAGCATAACTCGTTCATCGTTGTTTTCGAATATGTCACAATAAGCACTAATGTTACTTGGAAATAATATCCACAGTAGAAAAAGCGCAAATAACTTTACTTTCATTATATTTAACCTCCTTGTTAGATTTATTAACTAAAAAACTTATTTTAAACCATGTTTATATGTATAATTACGAATTCTGACAACTAATTCAACTTCAGTAGCTTCCAAAACATCTTTTGGAACTTCCATAAAAATCATTTTATCAGTATTAACTTTCAAAGGTCTTACTTGATGATTAAATCTACTTGTTTTATAAACTCCACCAACCTTATACCTTAAAGTGGCAAAGTTTTGCAGGAATGAAACCGAATTCAAATCAACATGATTAACATTTTCACCAAGACCAAAGTCTGCATCCAACATCATAATAACCATCTCATTATTTGAATTATATCCTGGTCTTATATACTCCTTTGAAGAAAAACAGTTAGTTTTTGTTATACAATACGAATAACTCAAAGCAAATTCTTTAGCAAAATCAAACTTATCAATTTTTAAATACGTGTGAAGTATGGGCTCTCTAAAATACATATCCTCGCCCATATTAGTCACATAAACATCTAATTCTTCATCTAAGTGCTTTGGTTTTAACCTAACATGAATATTATCTGGATTATCTCGAACCGAATACCTCGTATCGGCTGCGTACTTAAAATACATATCTCTTTTAACAAAACTTTCCGGAATTTCAAAAACTAAAATAAATGATTTTATATCGTTATCTACAGATTGAGATTCATAAGAATTTCCTAAATCAAACAAGCGATCACGGTAATTTCGATTATGTTTAAATGTAAATCCACCAATATTAACGCTGATACGAGCTGTTTCTAAAGATTGTGGCTTTAAAGCTGATGAACTCATCTTAAAGTTTAAAACCAAAAGTGAGTAACCCTCAGTTACGTTCAACTTTCTAAAACTTTCATTAGTAATATAACTCTCTTCAATACTCATTGTTAAAGAATCGGCAGTAAAAGGCGTCCCTTCTGATATTGCAACAACTTGATTTGCCAAACTAAAGTAAATCGTTCCTACAATTAAAATAAACAAAAATGAAAAACCAACATTATATCTAAATTTATTTTCCAAATACTCATATTTGAAATTTCTAATTCCTCGTCTTGTATCACGCTTAGTTTTAGTAACATCTATTTGAACGTTTACTTCAAATTCTTCTCGGTCATCTTCATTAACTTGCAATTCCGCCAAGTCTCTACCAAAATCAAAGCTCTTTATATCAAAACCAATACTAGTAATTATAAATTTAATAACTAGTAGGGACTGAACAATTATAGAGATTAAAACAAAATCTCTCATCATGCTTAAACTTTGAGAAGTCATTAAAGTGGCTTCCATTTGATACAAATATGAATCTAATAAAACATGGAAGAAAAATAT
>SKGW01000022.1 GCA_007117285.1 Bacilli bacterium | reverse complement strand
TTTTGTGAAGGTAGAGTTTCACTAGTATCTTGTGCATAATCACTTTCAACTGTTCTAATTAATGAATTAACACTAGACTCAAAAGCATCTCCTCTTGCCCTATTAATAACGTCTGAAACAATTGGTACAATAATAAGTAAAATAAGTCCTAAAATAACAATAACTGCTAAAAGTTCAATTAAAGTAAATCCTTTTTTCATAAAAACCTCCAATATTATGTTAATTTTATCATATTTCAGAAAAAAAAACAGTACATTGTACTATTTCTTAATTTGATTCATTACTTCACAAGCAAAGTCTTCATTTCTTTTTTCCATTCCTTCGCCTACTTCAAATCTAATAACGTTTTTAATTGTTGCATTATTTTTTTTAGCATAATCTAAAACGGTAATATCTTGATCTTTTACAAATTGTTGTTCTTCTAAGCAAACTTCTTTGAAGAATTTTTGAAGTCTTCCTTCAACCATTTTTTCTGCAATTTCAGCTGGCTTTCCTTCTTCGATTGCTTGTTCTTTTAGAATTTTTCTTTCTTTTTCAACAACATCTGATGGTATATCATCTCTTTTTATATTAGTTGGTTTCATAGCTGCTGTATGCATTGAAATGTCTTTTGCAACTTCTTCGCTTCCACCTTCTAATACTGTTAAAACGGCAATATTTCCACCCATGTGAATGTATGAACCAAAGTTTTCAGAATCTGTTTTTTCAATGATTTCAAATCTTCTAAAGCTTAACTTTTCTCCAATTTTAGCTGTTTTAGCAACAACTAAATCATTAATAGTTCCATCTTCTGTTTTTAATTCTAATGCTTCTTCTATTGTTTTAACATCATTTTTTAAAACGGTGCTTGCAATAGTATCAACCATTGTTTTAAATTCTGGATTTTTTGCAACGAAATCTGTTTCTGAGTTGATTTCTAGAATAACAGCTTTGTTTCCTTCAACTAAAATACTAGCAATTCCTTCTGCTGCAATTCTATCTGATTTTTTTGCTGCTTTTGAAATTCCTTTTTCTCTTAACCAATCGATTGCTGATTCTAAACTTCCATTTGTTTCTTCTAATGCTTTTTTACAGTCAAGCATTCCTGCTCCTGTTTTTTCTCGTAATTCTTTTATTAGTCCTGCACTTATCATACTCGACCTCCTTTATTTTAAAGCGTCAACTAGTTCAGCTTTTTTCATAGTAGAGTAACCTTTAACTTCTTTTTCTTTAGCCATATCTCTTAGTTTTGCTACAGTTAAAGTACTTAGGTCTACTTTTTCTACTTTAGGTTTTTCTACCTTTGGTGTTTCAACTTTTGGAGTTTCTACCTTTGGTGTTTCTTTTACAACTGGTTTTACTTCTTCTTTTTTCTCAAAAGTTTTTACTTCTGGTTTTACTTCTTCTCTTTGAACTGTTGTATCTCTTTTCCATTCTGGTTTGTCTCTTTTCCATTCTGGTCTTGAATCTTGATCTCTTTGAGGGCGTCTATCGAAACTTTTTTTTCTAAAGTCGCCTCTTCTATTATTATCATTTTCTCTTGGTCCTCTATTATCTTTTTTCTTAACAGTTTCAACTGCTCTTCTCATGATTTCCTCAACATTATCTGTTGCGTTGTCATCACCTTGTGCGAATTCAATAATAGGTCCTCCTGTTTTTGAATTAATCGCATTAGCCATAATTGCTGTAATTAATTTAACAGCACGAATAGCATCATCGTTTCCTGGTATAACGTAATCAACCATATCAGGATCACAATTTGTATCGACTATTCCAATAACTGGGATTTTTAATTTTTTTGCTTCTTTAACAGCAATTTCTTCTTTTGAAGGATCAACTATAAATAACGCATCTGGTAATTTATACATTTCACGAATTCCTTCTAAGATTAAGTTTAATTTTTCGTATTCTTTTCTAAGTCCAATTACCTCTTTTTTAGGTAATACATCAAAAGTTCCATCAGCTTCCATTTTTTCAATGTCTTCTAATCTTTTGATTCTTTTTCTAATTGTCTTAAAGTTAGTTAAAGTACCTCCAAGCCATCTTTCACATACGAAGAAAGATCCTGAACGTGTAGCTTCATCTTTTATTGCTTGACTAGCTTGTTTTCTAGTTCCAATAAATAAAACCTTTCCACCATTTTCTGCAATACCTGATAAAAAATTATAGGCCTCTTCAATTTTTTCAGCGGTTTTTTGCAAATCAATAATGTAAATACCATCTCTTGAAGTATGAATATACTCCTTCATTTTTGGATTCCATCTCTTAGTCTGATGACCAAAGTGAACCCCCGACTCTAATAAATAATTCATTGACACAACTGCCATATTTCCATTCCTCCTTTTGTTTTTTCCTCTGGTGTTCCATAAATAAGTAACCACTCATAAAGAGCACTAGGCAACTTAAAAAAACACCATGTGTTTTGAGACCATTATTATTTTATCATATACACCATACCATTACAAGTTTAATTTGACTTTAAAAAGAATATGTTTATAATGAAATTAAGGTGATTTTATGATATACGGTTTTATTTTAATTTTATTAATTGTTGTTTCAACTAGAAAAAACGAAAGTCCATGGCAGTCAGCATTAGTTTTTACGTTTGTAATCGTTGGAGTTGGTTTTTTCTTTAATGCTGAATTAGATGGACTTATTCAAAATTTTAATGATACGACTTTAATGATTATAGCAATTCCCACTTTTTTAGTGGCTGGTGTTTCTTTTACGGTTTGTAATTGGTTTCAGTTTGAAAATGCTTTTTTATATACTTTAGCTTTTGCTGCTATATTTGCACTTTCAACGGTTGTTTTTTTAACTGGCATCTCCACTATCGGTGGGTATGACTTCTTTGTTTAATTTTTTTCTTTTTTTACTAATTACATAAAAAACTATTGCACCTACAATTATAACTTGTGATGATATAATGAGAATCCAAAAAAGATTGGATTCTTTTTCTTCTTCAAAAAGTGCTTGTGTTAAAATATATTCTGATGCATGATCCATTGTAAATGTTGCATAGCCCTCATGAACTATAACGTTATTGTTTTTCATCTCGAGTTTGTCTTCTTCAGCATTATAATAATATAGTTTTAAAATGCTTCCATCTTCATAGTCATCTCCAACGTAAGTTTTAAATGTTGTGTAGTCTGGGAGTTTTCCGCTATGCTGAAAGTTTAAATTAATAAATTTAGCAAAGTTTGTAATTAAATTAATTTCTCTCATGTATTCAGAGCCCTCTAAAACAATTACATTGATTTCTTCAATGTCGCCAATTCTAGATCCCAGAAAAGTCCATTGATAAACAACTCTACTTTCATGATATTTTGTTACAATAACTGTAACATTTTTTTCTTTTATTTTTTCAAGTAACTCTTTTTTCAAAAGAGCTTCATTTTCTATTATGATTTCAAATATATCATCTTCAAATGTTTCTAAAAATTTTAATGCATCATTTAGTTTAACAATTGGAACATCACTTTCTTTAATAACATTTATTTTATATTCTGTTTTATCGCCATCCTCATCAGTTACTTCAATAATTATTTCATTATCTCCAACTTCAAGATCATTATTTATTATTTTAACTTTTGAATTTTTATCTAGTGCATCTGCTTCTATCTCAATATTTGTAATACCTTTATCAACAATTACGGTGTAATTTGTTCGGTTTGGATCAAAAAGTATTTCAATTCCAATTAGGTTTAAGTTTTCAAGCATTGTTGATTGATTTACTTTTTTTGTGTTTCCATATTCATCTTTTCTAATAACATTTACAGTATATGTTTTTTTAGCACCATTCTCTGCTGTTACAACGATTTCTATTTTATTTTCATATACTTTTAAGTTTTGATTTCCAATACCAGTAATTGTTGCTTTATTGTCTTCTGCAACTGCACTTATAAAAAGAACTTTAATTTCATTTTCAACAATTAGGTCATAATTTAAAATATTTTTATTAAAATTAATTGATTGACTTGAAATGTTTAAGTTGGATAAAAAATTATTTGTACTTCTTGGATCAAATCTTTCAACGTGAATGATATAACTGGTTTTAACACCATTTTCAGCTACAATATCAACGCTTAATGTGTTTTTGCCATAGTTTAGTTGTCTCACACCAGTTCCATAGACAGTGGCCTTGTTGTCATCTGCTTCGGCTGCAATTGTGATGCTACTTTTATTTAATGTTCCTAAATTATATGTTGTTGTTGATGGAGAGAAGTTTGCAATTGAACTGCCATCGATTGATAATGATTTTAGCTTGTTATTACTTGATTTAGGAAGCACTACTGTTATTGTTCTACTAATATCTTCTATGTTAAATTGTTCTGTTTGAGTACTTGCTTTTATGTTTTTAAACTCAATAACACTGCCCTCACCTGCTGTAAAATTTTCTAGTGCTTTGAAGGTTAGTTTTATTATTTGAAAATCGCCAGTTCGCCCAGATGAGTTGGTAGCTGTTAACTTATTGTTTGATTTTGTTAGAAAGAAACCATTTATTCCACTATAATCGCGAAGTTCTAATTTATTTTCATCGTAGATAAGGTTTGTTTCAAAACTTAAAATTGTTTGATTTGTGTTTAAACTTATAATAACGTCAAAAGTAGCACCAACGTTTACATCTCTTGCTGCTTCTATTGAAACTTGAATATTTGTGTTTGCTTTTAAGGTTGGTATTAAAAAAAGAAAGATTAAAATTGCAATTAGTTTTTTCATATATCCTCCTTTAATTTATGATAGCATAAAATAATTTTTTTTAAAATGAAAAAAGCATTTTCATGCTCTTATTTAACTATGTCTATAAAGTCTAATACGTAGTGAAAGTTCACTAAATGATCTTCGTATATTTCAGTTGGCGCTGTGTAGGCCAGTTGGTAGAAATAGTTATCATTTAATTCTATTAGATGTGTTACTTGTGAATACTCTTCACCTTCAAGCGTAAAAGTTGAGTCAAATTTTATTGAATAATAATTTACTTCGCTTTTGTAAAATGCTACTTCTTCAAATTCACTAACGACACCACCAATTTCAAGGTAATCTGATTTAAAACCATTGTATAGTGACTCTAACGATTCATATTCACCACCAGCTGCACTTGAACTGATTCTTTGTAAATTAATTGTTACAAATTCATCTTCATCACCTTCATATCCACTGAAACGAACTGCATTACTTGCTGTTTCAAACATCCAGTTGCTATTATATCTCATATAAACTCCTAGATCTCTTGCATAAAAAGTTTTATATTCTAAATCACAGCCCTCTTCAACAACTGAAAATTCTAATTTTTCAATAACATTGTCATCATGAACCAGTTCAACTATATAATCGCCATTTTCAAAGCCTCCTGCTGGTCTTGGTACTGTAAAGAAAAGTTTATTAACTACTTCATCAATTAACATAGCTGATTCATGAATTGTTTCTCCTTCTCTCATCCAGTTGGCTTTATACGTTTGACCTTCTTCAACATTTTCTAGTTCAAAAAGAGCGTAAATTTCATAAACATCGGGAGCGAATTTATCGTCGTCTCCATATGTTTTGTAATTGCTTCCAATAACATGTGTTGTTTTTGCTGAAATAACCTTAGGTCCTCTTTTCATTAGGCCTTCTGGCATGAAAACAACAATACCAACCATAATAATAAGTAAACCAATTAGTATAAAAGCGCTTTTGTTAGATGGTTTTTGTGGCGTGTAGTTTTCATTTTCAATTGGTGCTTCAAATTCATCTTCAATTTCTTTTTCAATTTCTTTTTTCATATATCCTCCATATCTTAATTTAATTATATAGAGTATTATTGTTTTTTTCAAGTTTAATTTAAAAAAGACTATAGCTTTTTAAAAAAGCCTAGTCCTGTTTTAATATTATCTAATTGTTTTTGTTTAATTATTTTGTTATCAATTATTTTTTTTGGGTTCTTTTTGAGTAATAATTCATAATCATAGTTTTTTTTAGTTAAATATTTTATTAATAAATTTGTTCTTTCATAGTTTTTTTTATCACTATGAGCGTCAGTTGAAATTAAATAAACCATATCATGCTTTAACATTAATTTTGCTGTTTTTTTAATCTTTTTCCCATAATCCCCAAATAAGCTTCCTGAATTTATTTGTGTTAATGCATTTCGTACCAAATGTACATATTTTGGTGTTTTTTTCGTACTTTTGGTACGTTTTTATCATATTGTAAAAAAATAACTCCCTTTTAAGGAGTTATTTGAATATGAACTGACTTCCAAAAGTTGGAAGGTTTTTAAATGAACCCCTTACCTTAATTTAGGTTCATTAGTTGATTTCTATAGTCAATCGGACTTGTTTTTAACCTTGTAACTATTCTTGTCTCGT
>SKGW01000033.1 GCA_007117285.1 Bacilli bacterium | reverse complement strand
TACCGAGCATGAAAGATGGGAAAAATATAATAGTAGTTGCACATGGGAACAGCTTAAGAGCACTAGTTTCTTACTTGGAAAACTTAGATGAAGAAGCTATCATCAACTTAAACATACCAACCGGGGTTCCGTTCGTATATGATTTTGATGAAAATTTAAAAGTGACTAATAAATACTATTTAAAATAGTTTTTTTCGCATTTAGTTTGGGGGAATAAAATGACAAAAAAATACTTTATATATAATTCATTGAGCAAAGTTACTCTGTTAGGAGCATTTAGAGTAATGTATCTAGTAGTAACTGGCTTGTCCTTCACAAAAATAGCGTTACTACTTTCAATTCAATCACTATCTAGTTTAATATTCTCCGTTCCGATGGGGTTTTTAGCAGACACTTTTGGTAGGAAATCAGCATTATTTGTCGGTAACTTATCAAAAATTTTGGCATATATCTGCATTTTATTGTCCCCCAATATAATAGCGGTTATTTTAATGGCGATTTTTATGGGCATTAACCTAACGGTTATAAAAACAACCGAGGAATCACTAACTCACGATTATACTGAGAATAACGGTTTGAATTATTTAGAGGTTAGAGGTAGATTAAGGAAGCATCAAGTACTAACAAATTTGCTTTTTAACTTTTTATTCGCTTACATGTATTCAATAAACCCGGTTATTCCAATAACAACGATAATTACATTAACATCCCTTTCTTTATTATTGTTATTTTTTATTAAGATACCAAACAGTGTTTTTAAAAGACAAAAAATAAAAGATATCGTAAAAAAAGGATTTCCAGAAATATATTATAATAAAAATTTGTCATACTCCTTTGTTTATGGTGTTATTTTTATTTCAATTATAACTTTGACAATTGCATTAAAGGCTCCAGTACTCGCATCTAGAGGTTTTAATGGAGAAATTGTTGGATATATAGATGCCAGTTTACAATTAATTTCCTTTTTAGCATACGCATACGTTAAACAAATAGGACAGCTGTTTAATAATAACATAAAAGAAATATCAGCATTGATGCTTATATTTGGATTAGTGCTTGCGGGCATATTTAGAGAAATCGGCCTAATAATAATTTGCATAACTCCATTTATCAACAGTATTGCACCAATGGATATATCAAGAAGAATAGCTGATTATTCACCAAATGAAGCAAAAGCAAGCATATTATCACTAAAAGAATTGTTAGTTTCATTAATATTTATGATATTTATTCCAGTTTTAGGCTTTATTACAGATAAATTTTCGGTTTACTTTAGTAACTTATTTTTGGCTTTATTACTGTTAGTGTCACTATTAATTATTAAAATAATTTACAAAAGAGAAGTTTTTAAAAACGAATTAGAGCCGGCATATTCTAGAGCATAAAAAAACAAGCGAAGGGAAAATCGCTATTTAAATTGACAAATAAAGGCTTAAGTGCTAATATAATCGCCTATAGGGGCGTGATTAAATGACTTTTAGTGATTTGTTTGGAATTGATAGAAATAAAGAAATAAACATTGTAAATGGAAGTTTATATTATTTTGGTGAAAAACAAAGTGAAAATGATCTTTTAAAGTTAATCTGCAGTTATAATGAAAAAAATGATGAACTTAATTCAAACATCGTATCAAGATTTTTATTTAAAAATCACTGTGATTTTTTAGAAACTTTAACGGTTGATCAAATTTTAAAAATAAATAATTCAGGAATTCTTTTATGGTATTGTTTAGCAGTTGAAATTGATGAAAAATCAATGACAAAAGCATGTGAGTGGGTTGCTGCTAATTGTGATGCTGAAACTATTTTTCTTTTTGCAAATGATGTTAGCAGATGCGATAAAGAAATTTTACAAGAAGCTATAATATCCAGAGGAGATCCAAAATATATATTTGAATTTGCATTTAATATTGAAGGATCGGATATAAGTAAATTAGAAAGTGCTTTAATAGAAGAGTGCAAAAGTAAAAATACTATCGCACAAATTCCACTTTTTGCTCAGATGATTAAAGAAGCTGATAAAAAAGAATTGGAAGATGAGATGGTAAAAATTTATTCACGAATGGAAACACAAGAAAAATTTAGAGATGCTAAGTATTTATTTTCTTTTTCAAGAGCAATTGAAGATGCGGATACACACGCAATAAACAGATACTTGTCTGAATCATTTAATTTTGAATACATCGCTTATCAAACTGTTTTAGTAGATCCATCACACTTGTTAGAAAATATTTTTGGAACATACAATGAATTATCATCATTTACAGCTTCATACCCCAAAATATTTAGAAACAAACATATTTTTGAAGAATATTCAAAAAAATTAATTGTTTTAAATTACGAAAAAAATATAAAAAAAAGATAAATAATCATTGTAAATAAAGACTATGTATTATATAATTATAGAGGACAGAAATGTCTTTTATAATTTTTTTCTGTTAGCAAGCGCTAACAAAGGAGTGGAACATGCTAGAACTTAAAAATTTAAATGTAAAAATTGACAATAAGAAAATCCTTAATGATTTTTCTTTAAAAATAAACAAAGGCGAGATACATGCCATTATGGGACCAAATGGAGTAGGTAAAAGTACTTTATCATCGGTTATAATGGGTAATCCAAAATTTTTGGTTGAATCAGGTGATATTGTTTTCAAGGGCGAAAGTATCAAAGAAGATTCAGTTGATTTAAGAGCAAAAAAAGGAATATTTTTAGCTATGCAATATCCAAGTGAAATTGATGGTGTTAGTAACCTTCAATTTTTAAAAGCTATTATTAATTCAGAAAATGGAAAAAGTGTTCCAATTTTTGAACTTTATAAAAAAATAGAAGCAGAAAAAGAAAATTTAAACATGCCAGATGATTATTTAAGAAGATCAGTTAATTTAGGATTTTCTGGTGGCGAGAAAAAAAGAAACGAAATCATTCAAATGAAAATGTTAAATCCAAAGTTAATTATTTTGGATGAAATTGATTCCGGTTTAGATGTCGATTCTTTAAAAACAGTTTGTAAAGAAATAAACGATTACAAAAATAATGATGTTTCAATTCTTATAATAACTCACTATCCGAAAGTTCTTGAATATATAAAACCAGATTTTGTTCATTTAATGAAAAATGGGAATATCTCAAAAACAGGAGATTCCTCACTGGCCTATGAAATTGAAGAAAAGGGCTATCAAGATGAATAAGGAATATAAAAATCAATCATTAGTTGAAAATTTAGAAATAAATAGTGATGGTGAAGATAATATTGAAATTAATCATAGTGAAGTTGAACTTAATTTAAAATATGAAAATTGTGAAAGAAAATTAAATTTTATTTTAAATAAAACAAAACTAGACATTAATATCTTAGTTTTATCAAATGAAAGTGAAATGAATTCCAACATTGATTTATATAGTAGTGATATCGATATAAACTGTAAAACTTATACTAAAAAAAATGCTTTTAAAAAGTTGAAAATTAATCATTTAACTTCAACCACTAATTCAAACATTAATTGCTTAGCAATCGGTGATGATGAGGCCAAAATAACTTTTGAAGTTGAATCTGTTATTTTAGAAAAATGTGAGAATTCAAGTGCTCATCAAAAAACAAAAGTAATTGCTTTATCTGAAAAAGTAACAGCTGATTTAAAACCCATTTTAAAAATTGAAAATCATAAAGTCATGGGAAGTCATTCAGCAACATTTAGTAAAATAACTGACCGTGAAATTTATTATATGTTAACTAGAGGTCTAAATGAGAAACAGGCCAAAAAGCTCATTGTTAAAAGCAATTTGCTCGTGAATAACGAAAGATATTATGACAAAATAGAGGAGTTGATTGGATGAACAGAGAAGATTTTCCGATGCTAGAAAAAGAATATATTTATTTTAATAATGCATCAACAGCGTATAAATCAAAAAAAGTAATTGACTCTATTGTTGATTATTATAATAATTATTCAGTTAACATAAATAGAGGTATTGATTCACTTGGATATAGTGTAACTGAAAAATATGAAGGAACAAGAAAAAAAGTTGCTAATCTTTTAAATGTAAAAAAAAGTGAAATAGTTTTTACAAGAGGAACAACCGATTCAATTAATCTGGCAACTTCTTATTTAGAATCTATTTTAGAAGAAGGCGATGAAGTTTTAGTTAGCAACGAAGAGCATCATGCAATTTTTGTTACTATGCAACAACTTTGCATTAGAAAAAAAATAATTTTTAGAGTCGTTGATTTTGAAGACTTAGTTAATAATATAAACGAAAAAACAAAAGTTGTGGCAACAAGTCATATTACAAATGTTTTAGGTAAGCGAAGTGAAATTGAAAAAATAAGCAATATGAAAGAAAAATTCAACTTTTTATTTCTTTTAGATGGAGCTCAAGGAATAGTTCATGAAAACCTTGATTTGGAAAAATTAAGTATTGATTTCTATGCTTTTTCTGGTCATAAACTTTATGGTCCAATGGGCGTTGGAGTTTTATATTCTAAACATTTTGATAAGATGAGTCCAATTACTTTTGGTGGTGAAATGGTTGATATTGTTGATACATATGAAACAACTTTTAAAAAAGCACCATATAAATTTGAAGCTGGGACAATGATGGTTCCAGAAGTAATTGCACTGGGAGAAGCAATTGATTATATATTATCAATTGGCTACGAAAAAATTAATAGTCACATTTTTGAATTGAGAAAATACTTAATTGAGGAAATGAAAAAAATAGAGGGCCTAAACATTTATAATGAAGAACAAATCAAAAGTAATTTAATTACATTTAATTTTAAAGGACTTCACTCTCATGATATAGCAACATTTTTAGATAAAAACAAAATAATAGTTAGGGCTGGTCATCACTGTGCAGCACCTTTAATGAAAAAACTGAATGAACCATCAACAATTAGAATAAGTTTAGGACTTTACAATACGTTAGATGAATGTCAAAAACTTGTAAACGTTTTGAAAAACAAGGAGGGGTATTTAGATGTCATATTCTAAAGAAATGTATCGTGAAATTATTTTAGATCACGTTGCAAATCCTCGTAACAAGGGTAAAGACGAAAACTATAATTCAATCACATTAAAAAATCCTTCTTGTGGCGATATAATAACTGTTTATACATTAATTGAAGAAAACAAAATAATTGATTTAAAATATGAAGTTGAAGGTTGCTCGATAACCGTTTCATCAGCTTCAATAATGAGCGAATTACTAAAAGAAAAAACAGTTCAAGAAGCAAAAATAATAATTGATAATTTTTTTAACATGTTAACTAATAAGGAATTTGAAGAAAACTTATTAGAGGAAGCTATAAGTTATTCTGGAATAAAAGATGTTCCAACAAGAATAAAATGCGCAACACTGCCCTATAAAGCTTTTCTAGAATCAATTGGAGAAACAAATGAAAGATTATAAGTTTGGATTTAATGATGGTGATATTTCAAATTTCAAATTTGATAAAGGAATTAATGAAGAGCTTATAAAAAAATTATCAAAATTAAAAAATGAGCCGGAATCAATTTTAAATTTTAGATTAGCATCTTATCGTAATTTTTGTGATCTTAAAAACCCAAGTTACGGACCTGATTTAAGTGATATTGATTTCAATGATATTTTTTATTACATAAATCCTAGTGAAAAAAACTCTGATAATTGGGCGAATGTGGATGAAAAAATTAAAAACACTTTTGATAAAGTTGGTGTTATTGATGCTGAGAAGAAACATCTAGCAGGTCTTGCAACCCAGTATGAATCAGAGGTAGTTTATCATAGTATTGAAAAGGAATTAGAAGATAAAGGCGTTATATTTACTGATATTCAAACTGCAATTGAAAAACATTCTAATTTGTTTAATGAATATTTTTCAAAGCTAGTTAAAAATGATGATAATAAGTATGCAGCTCTAAATTCTGCAGTTTTCTCTGGTGGAACTTTTATTTATGTTCCTAAAGGCGTTAAATTAGAAAAGCCTCTTCATTCATATTTTAGAATGAACTCAGATAAAATGGGGCAGTTTGAAAGAACTTTAATTGTTGTTGATGAAGGAGCTGAACTTTCATATATTGAAGGGTGTACGGCGCCAATTTATTCTAATAATTCACTTCATGCAGCAGTAGTTGAGATATTTGTTTTAAAAAAAGCAAAATGCCGATATACAGCACTTCAAAATTGGTCTAATAACGTTTATAATCTAGTTACAAAAAGAGCAGTTTGTGAAGAAAATGCAATTATGGAATGGGTTGACGGAAACATTGGCTCTAAAGTTAACATGAAATACCCAGCCGTTATTTTAAAGGGGGACAATTCAAGAGGCTTAACAGTTTCAGTTGCGCTGTCCTCGTTTAATCAAAATCAAGATACTGGAGCTAAAATGATTCATATTGGAAAAAATACTTCATCGAGTATTGTTTCAAAATCGATTTCTCAAAATGGGGGAGTTTCAACTTATCGTGGTCTTGTTTCTCATGAAAAAAGTGCGATAAATGCTAAAACAACAGTTGAGTGTGACACTTTAATTTTAGATGAAAAATCAAAATCGTATACAATTCCTTTTAATATTATTAGAAATGGAACTTCACAAATAGAGCACGAGGCCAAAATTTCTAATGTTTCTGAAGAATTACTTTATTATATGATGAGTCGCGGTATTTCTTTGAAAGAGGCCAATGAACTTGTTATAGCTGGTTTTATTGATACGTTCACAAAAGAATTACCAATGGAATATGCTCTTGAATTTAATGCTTTATTAAAACACGAAATGGAGGGATCAATTGGATGATTTGCTTAACAAAATCCCAGGCCCAATATTTAAAAGCAATTTATGAAGTTTCATTAACTGGAGATATTAAGGTAACTAAAATAGCCGATCATTTAAATTATAGTAAACCAAGTGTAATTAGAGCTTTAAAATCTTTAGATGAAATATCGGCAATTAAATACCAAAAAGAAAAAATCACTTTAACTGAAAAGGGAAGAAAATATGCTCTAAAAATCATTAAAAATGATAATATTTTATTAAAGTTTTTTGTTGATGTTTTAGAAATAGAAGAAGAACTAGCTGAAAAAGATGTTGAAAACATTAAACATTCTATTACATGTTACAGCTTAGGAAAACTCGAGAATTACTTAAGTAACGAATTCGGAGTTAAATTTGAAGATGATACTTGTAAATGTACTGTTGGTTGTTTTTCTTGTAAATAATTATTGATAGAATAGATAAATAATGATATACTTTTAAAGTAGAGGAGATGTAAAATGAAAAAATTATTAATTGTATTTGCAATGTTGCTTTTTGTAGGGTGCTTTTCAAAAGAAGAAGCAAAAGATTTTTGGGATGTAACTGAAGATTCTAAAGCTTTTAAAGCCGAATATGAAAAAGATAATAATGAAGTATACAGCAACGGAATGGAATATATTGTTTTAGATATTCCAGAAGCTAATCCATTTGTATATGTTGACTATGATGAAACAATCGAACTAATCGAAAACGGAACAGGAATTTTATTTTTATCAAGACCTGGATGTCCTTTTTGCAGAAGCACTATGGATGCGACAATTGAGTTTGCTGAAAAAAATAAAATAGAAAAAATATTTTATTATAATCCAGAAGAAATTAGAACTGCAAACAATGATGACTATAGATACTTAATGTCACTTTTAGATGAATATTTACCTATTGACAAAGTAACTCAACACGAAGAGGATCCACATTTTGATGAAAATCTAAAAAGAATTGTAGTACCACACTTATTTTTTATTTATGAGGGAGAAGTAGTTTATCAATACCAAGAAGGTCGTTCTGAATTTATGACCGAACTTAGCAAAGAACAAATAGATGAAATAATCAGTACGTATGAAACAGGTTATTTGAAATTGAAAAACGCTGATCCAATTTGTTCTGATTCAAAACCAGAAGAATGTTAATTAAAAAGATACAATTGTATCTTTTTTTGTGCTATAATTTTTATAATAGAGGTGTTTAATATGAAACAAAAAGTACTGAAAAAAATAAAAGGGTTTACGTTAGTTGAATTACTTGCAGCTATAATTATTTTAGCTGTGATTTTATTGATCGTAGTTCCAAATGTTGTAACCGCAATTGAAGATGCAAGAAAAAATACATTTACTAAAAGTGCTAAAGGACTTGTGAATGTTGTTGAAAGACAATATACAAGTGATCTACGAGCAGGAGTTAATCCAGCCGGTGAATATATTTTTACCAATGGCGAAATTGTCAGTGATAAAACACTTGATTTTTCTGGTAAAAAACCTAATAACGGAAGAGTTATTGTAAGAGCTGATGGTTCTAGTGCAATGGCTGTTCATGATGGTGTTTGGTGTGTTATGCGAGGGTTTAACCGTCAAGATTTCGTTAGAATTAAACAAGGATATGAACACTGTAATGTTTTTGATGATCCGGCTGATGTAGTAGTTACGACACCAGAAGCCTTATGTCTAATAAATAACACATGTGATAGATTTGAAATACCCGAGGGGTATACTTCTGCTGATGTTGGTAACGTAATACCAATAGCATCTAAGGCGGATTTAGAAGCAATTGATCAAACAACTGAACATGTTTTTGCAACTGGAACTATTTTTGAAAAAACAGTTGCAGCTGGTGATAGGATGAATCGTACGTACTTAATGGTATCTAATGTTGATTTACTAGGTAGTTTTTCTTCATTAGGATATTATGTTGATGCTGCCGATAAGCGTGCTTTTGAGGGTAAGTTTAACGGTAATGGATATACAATTAGTAATGGTGTTATTAATGAGCCAGCTAATGAAGGCGTGGGAATATTTGCCGCTTCTATCAATGCAACAATTCATAATGTTAATATTGAAAATTTGAGTGTTACTGGATACAGGTTTGTTGGTGGTTTGTCAGGAATAAGCCAGCTAGATAACATGAATAACATTAAATTTAATGGAACTGTACAAGGAGAAATACATACTGGCGGAATAATTGGAAGCTTAGCTTATTTCACAACACTATCAAATAGTTTTGTACAAGGAGAAATAATTGGTACTAATATAGTTGCCGGTGGAATAATTGGTTATAACAATGGTGGTACTTTACTTGACTCAATTTCTGAGGCAACTGTAACATCACCAGGTCGTGCTGGTGGTGCCGTTGGTGATTGTCTTAATAATTGTATTGTTGAAAATGTTGAGGCTCGAGGTGATGTTAATGGTGGATATATTTCTGGAGGTTTTGCCGCAAGTTCGACTTCTGGTAGTGAAATTAGAAACTCAAAAGCAATTGGAAATGTAACTGGGTTCGGACCAACAATGTATGGACTGGGTGGATTCATTGGGATGATTGCTGATGCGAAAGTAATTGACTCTTATTCTACTGGAAAAGTTTTTGTCGACAAGCCATCTCTAACTACTCAGTTAGTTGGTGGATTTTCTGGAACTGTACAAGAAAATGGTGAATCGATTAATAATTATACAACAGGTGATGTTGAAATAATTGCAGATAACATACAGTGGACAGGTGGATTTAATGGAGGTCTTGCTAATACCGGTGGTACTATTTTAAATTCCTATGCCAAAAATAATATTATTTTAAGACCAACAACATTAGTTCACTTAGCCGCAGGATTTTCTGCCACTAATGCTTCTGGAAACGTATCAAATTCACACTTTGAAGGTGACCTAACAATAAGTTCATCAACAGGTGGTGCTGATTACGTCGGTGTTTTTATTGGAAGTATACAAGAAGGTGCAACAACTTTAAATTCATACTCAAAAGGTAATTTAAATGTTGATACAGTAACTCTTAGATATGCCGGAGGTTTTTCTGGTTTAGTTTCTATTTCAAATGTTGAAAATAATTATTTTTCAGGGAATCTAAGAATAAAAACAAGTGGTAATGGAGAAAGAATCGGTGGTTTTGCTGGTAATGTTGGTTCGGGTGCAAACATTAGCGATACGCATGCTATAGCTGATGTTGACATTGAAACGGGTTCGGGATTAGGATATAGCGGTTTTGCAGGTGTTTTACTTGGAAGTCCTCTAACTGTTGACAACTCATATTCGAAAGGAACCTTAAACGTTAAAAGTAATACGGGACAAATATCTGGAGGTTTTGCAGGTCACCTACAAGGTGGATCGGTCATTACAAACTCACATACTAATGTCAACATTTTTTCAAATGCTCCACGAACCGGAGGCTTTATAGGAAATAGCAACAATGGCAGTTTAAGTAATTCATATGCAACCGGAAATGTTATTGGTGTTGATGAGGTTGGTGGCTTTGCGGGGAGACTCGAGGGCGGCTCTACTTTAAGTAATTCATATTCAACAGGTAATGCCACAGGTCAAAATTTTGTTGGTGGCCTTGTAGGTGATGTTGCTGTTGCAACTATCACAAATTCACATTCAACCGGATCGGTAATAGGAGATGAAAAAATCGGTGGCTTTGCTGGTGTAAGTCACCATGGTTCATTAATAAGTGAGTCACATTCAACCGGAAATGCTGAAGGGAATTTTTCAGTTGGAGGATTTGTTGGCTCGCTCGAAATCGGAGCAAGCATAACAAGGGCGTATGCAACCGGAAACGTTAATGGAGGAAATGAAATTGGTGGTTTTTGTGGAACAGCATTTTATGAGGCGAACATAACTGATTCTTATTCAACCGGATCAGTTATGGGAGGAAATTATGTTGGTGGCTTTATTGGATTATCAACAACTTCTGACATGGCTGAACCAGATAGTGGAACAACAATTTCAAGAGTATATTCAACCGGAAACGTTAGTGGAAATGATTATGTTGGTGGTTTGATAGGATCATTATATAATGTTGAAGGTTTATCAACTGTAAGCAATGCCTATGCATTGAATAATAGTATTACACGATTGTCGGGTAGTTCTACTAACTTCGGAAGGTTTGCAGGATTTAAAACAGCTAGTTTCACCCAACTTTCTAATAATTATGCAAATCAAAACATAGTTTTTAATGGAATAACTAAAACTTTAGATAAAGGAACAAACACACTAGATGGCGCAGATATAACACTAGTTGATGCTAAAAAGCAAGCAACTTACACTTTAAATGGATGGGATTTTACTAACATATGGCAAATAAATGAAAATGTAAGCTTCCCAACATTAAAGTTTTAAAGAGTCGAAAGACTCTTTTTTAAAGGAAAAAAATAATTATAAGTGTATGTATTGGTGAGGAGGTGAGAAATGTTTAAAAAAACACCCTTTGTCAAACAAGAGGGAATAATGGACTGTGGAGCAGCATCACTTTTAATGATAATAAAATACCATAAAGGTAAAATATCACTAGAAAAAATACGAGAACTAACTAAAACTAGTAAAACAGGAACAAACGCACTTAATATAAAAAAAGCAGCTGAAGAAGTTGGCTTTAAAGTAAAAGCTTACAAAGTAGAAGCTGAAAAACTTTGGAAAATAAAAACACCCGCCATCGCCCACGTTATTATAGATGGCTCTTACCGGCACTACGTTGTAATATATCAAGTAAAAAATAACAAAATAACAATAGCAGATCCAGCCAAAGGAATTAAAAAATTAACACTCGAAGAATTTAAAATGATTTGGAATGGAACCATTTTGACCTTCGAGCTTCAAAAACAAATTCCTAAATTTTTTGAAAACAAAAAAATAACAATTATACAATTAATAAAAACCGTAAAAGATGAAATAAAGTTTATCGTCCCCCTAACTTTATTAGTAACTCTTTTTTCGATTATAAATACATATTATTTTAAATTTATAATAGATTCTTTAGTTAATAAAACAAATAAAAACCAACTCTTATTAGTGTTCTTAATCTTTTGTTTAATTAACATCTTAAATATTTTTACCGACTATTTTAAAAACAGAGCAATTATAAATATAAAGCACAAAATAGCAGCATCGCTAAGTCTTAATGTTTTTAAACAAATAATCTCACTTCCTTATAAATATTATTGTAGTCGCAATACAGGTGAAATAGTTTCTCGAATTAACGATTTAGAAAATGTAAAAAACATGATAACAACAGTTTTATTTGTTTTTTTCCTAGACATCCCAATCACTTTAATAACCATCTACTTTCTTGTACTACTCTCAAAAGAACTGTTTTTCGTAACAAGTGTTTTTTATATACTATATTTTTTAACAATGATTTTTTACAGAAAAAAATATAAAAAATACATAAAAGAAATACAAGAGAACAGAGCATATCTAAATTCTAGATTAATCGAAAGTATAAGCGGATATGAAACAGTAAAAGGTTTATCAATAGA
Source organism: Bacilli bacterium (assembly GCA_007117285.1). Lineage (GTDB taxonomy): Bacteria > Bacillota_I > Bacilli_A > RF39 > UBA660 > CSBR16-174. The sequence goes on along the minus strand of SKGW01000033.1, from coordinate 9,420 downwards.
AAGAGAAATTTATCAAAAATTAAAAAGCACTTACACAACAGTTTTAAAATCATTAATAAAATTTGATGAAACATATAACGTTCAAGAAACATTGAAAAAAATAATTTCCAATTCCAGCAATTTAATAATAATTTTTGTCGGATCAATTTTAGTACTAGATCAAAAGATGACAATTGGTTCACTAGTAACCTATAGTACGCTCGTCATATATTTTTTAGAACCAATTAAAAACTTGTTAGAATTAGATATTAACTACTCAGAAATGAAGAGTTCATTAAAGCGAATAAACAACCTCTTTTATAAAGAAAAAGAAATGGGTTTCATAAAAAAACAAGCAAGTGGTGACATTGTTATTAATAATCTAAATTACTCATACAACGAGTTTGAAGAAACATTAAAAAACATAAATCTAAAAATTTTAAAAAAAGAAAAAATATTATTATATGGAGAAAGTGGAAGTGGTAAGAGTACATTATTAAAACTAATCAAAAAGTATTATGATGTACCAAGAGGAAGTATTTTTATAGGTAATAGTGATATTTGTGATTATAAAAAAGATTCATTTAATAAAATAGCTTACATATCTCAAAAGGAAAATTTAATAAATGATACAATTTATAATAATTTAACAATAGGTTCAAAAAATAAAAATCTAACAGAGATTTTAAAAATATGTCAAATAGATCAATTTTTGGACAAAGAATTAGGCCTTAAAATGATTATCGAAGAAAACGCCTTTAATATTTCGGGTGGAGAAAAGCAAAGACTAGTACTTGCTAGAACACTATTAAAAGAATCAGAAATAATTTTAATCGACGAAGGTTTTAGTGAAATGGATGTTAACTTGGAAAAAGAAATCTTAAAAAATATTTTTAGTAAGTACAAAGAAAAAACATTTATAATAATTTCACACAGACTTGATAATTCATCACTATTCGATCGAATTATTAAAATTAAAGAAGGAAAATTAATAAATGCCTGAAATATATGAATATGAATTTAGAAAAAAACTAAAAAAAGTTCTAATTCTCAACATTATAGTAATTGCAATCATTTTTTCGCTTTTCACATTATACAAATACGATAGATTTATTAGTTATTTTGGTTATGTAGAAGAGGGCAGTTTGTTGTTACAAATAAAAGAAGATGACATATTAAACTTGAACGAAAAAAGTATTTATCATAACAATAAAAAAATCAACTATGAAATTAAACAAATATCTGATGAAATTATAATTGACGAAAAAATAAATAAATATCGAAACGTAGTTATTAAAACAGATATTAAAAAAAATGATTTTATAAAAATAAATATATTAGAAGAAAACACAACGGTAATGCGACAAATAATATCTTTCATAAAGGAGACAATAAAATGAAAAAACTAGAAAATAACAAACTCAAAGAAATAACTGGTGGTTTTATAACACTAAAAGCGGCTTCACTCATTGGTGCTGGAATAGTATTTATTATCGGTGTAGTAGATGGCTTTGTAAGACCACTAAAATGTAATTAGGAGGAAAATCATGGAAGAAATAACAGAAATACAACTAACCTCAATCAAAGGTGGATTCAGCATAAGCGGATCACTAATCAATGCAACAGCGAGATTAATCGGAAGCCTACTAGATCTTGGAAGAAGTTTGGGTAGTGGAGTTCGAAGAATATCAAGCGGAAAAGTATGTCCAGTTTAAAGGACAGTAGAGTTTTAAAAGTCATACTAGTAATACTATTATTACCAATTACGCTTATTTTTATTGATACAATAATTAAACTTATTTTTACAACAGGTCAGATAAGCGGAACCATAATTAGAAACGCAATTAACAATTATTATTGCTAGCAAAGATATATTCTTTGCTTTTTTTATGAAAACCTTGTATTTGCTAACAATATTGTTGTCAATCAAAATAAAAAGTGTTATAATGCTTTTAGTTAAGAAGGGAGGGATTTTGGTGACAAAGGTAGTTGTTAGAAATGGTAAGGTTGACCAAGCCTTAAAAGATTTTAAACAAAAAGTAGTTAAAAATGGCCTCCTGAAGGAAATAAGAGAAAAAGAACATTATAGTAAACCGGGTGTAAAAAAGAGATTGGCTAAACAAGAAGCAATAAAAAACAGCATGAAAAAAGATAAGAGAAACAATTAGAGTCATGTGACTCTTTTTATTTAAAGGAGATGTTTTATGAGAAATCAAATAGTTAATGATGTAGTAAAATATATGAAATCTGGTGGCAAAGATAAAGTAATCGTTCTTCGAATGGTAAAAGGAGCGATATTAGATCTTGAAAAACAAAACAATAAAGAACTAACAGACGAAGAAACAATTCAAGTTATAACCAAACAAATAAAAACAAGAAATGAATCAATTGAACAATTCAAACTTGGAAACAGACAAGACTTAATCGATAAAACACAAAGTGAAATCGATATTTTAAACGAATACATGCCAGAACAAATGAGCGAAGAAGAAATAGAAAAAGCAATTTCAGAAGTTTTTTCAAAAGTAAACCCAACAAGTCCAAAAGACATGGGCAAAGTAATGGGACTTCTAATGCCAGTTGTTAAAGGTAAAGCAGATATGGGATTAGTAAATAAAATAGTTAAAGAAAAACTAGGTGATTAAATGATTTACTTGGACTACAGCGCCACATATCCAACTAAAAAAGAAGTTTTAGAAACATTTGTAAAAACTTCTGAACTGTATATTGGCAATTCAAACTCAATTCATAACTTAGGAATTGAATCATATAAATTAATCAAAGAAGCAACTGCACAAGTTGCTTTCCTTTTAGGTGTCAAAGAATCAGAAATCATTTACACAAGTGGTGCAAGCGAAGGAAACAATCATATAATAAAATCAATTTGCGAAAATCAAAAAACAAAAAATATCATTTTAACAACAAAATACGAACACCCTTCAGTAAATGGACCACTAAATTACCTAAAAGAAAAAAACTTTATAGTTAAATATCTTAAAACATATAAAAATGGAATTGTTGATTTAAAAGAATTAGAAAAAGAAGATTTTTCAAAAGTAGCTCTAACAACAATTTGCGCCGTTAACAGTGAAATTGGAATTAGACAACCAATTGAAAAAATAGGATATCTTTTAAAAAATAAATGTCCCTTCCATTCCGATTTAACACAAATAATAGGTAAACAAAAAATATCTTTTAAAAATTTAGACTTTGCAACATTTTCTGCACATAAATTTGGTGGATTTAAAGGGATTGGCATTACATATAAAAAAGAAACCAAAATAATAACACCATTAATTCATAGCGAGAACTACGAAGCAAGAGGAGGAACACCACCAACTGAACTAATCGTATCAACATCAAAAGCACTTAGACTAGCTTTGGAAAAAGTTGATAAAAATTATAAAATAGTAGAAATCTTAAAAGAAAGCTTAATAGAAAATTTAAGCAAAGTTGATGAATTAACAATAAACAGTAATGATTATTGCATTCCGCACATAGTAAATTTTAGCGTTAATAATATAAAGCCAGAAACAGTAGTTAATGCACTATCAAAAAATAACATATTTATATCAACGCAAACAGCTTGTAGTTCAAAAGACAACTATTCTAAAACCATTTTTGAATTAACAAAAGATATGAAAAAAGCAAAAACTAGTTTGAGAGTTAGCATTGCATCAATAACAAACGAGGACGAAATAAATCAATTTGTATCAGAATTAAAAAAAATAATTAACAAATGTAACGAGACCAAATAGGTCTTATTCATTTGTAATAAAGATTAATTCAAAAAGTGTCATCATTTGTTTTTATTGAAGATAAAAAGAACATGTGATATAATTTATTTGTAAATAGGAGGAATGCAAATGCCAAAGAAAAAACAAAAAAAACAACCGTTTGAATACGGATATATTATTTACGGAATAGTACTAATATTGGCATCAATCATAGGATTTGGTAAATTTGGCATAATCGGACGCTTAATTGCAGTTATGTCAATCTTTTTGGTAGGCTTCCTATATCAGTTCTTACTAATTTTATTAACTCTAACAGGTTTATATATAATCTTCAAAGGAGATACAGTTAAAATCTTTCAAAAAAAGCTAATCGGATTATATATGCTTTTTTTAAGTATTTTAATACTCGCACACCTTTCATTTTTAGAAGGTACAGATATTTCAGGTTTTTCAATCATAACAAATGTTTTTGGAAACTTCAGTGAATTATTAAAAGATACCAGTAGCGCAAGTGGTGGAGGAATAATAGGGGCAATATTAACAGCTATCTTCCTTCCACTTTTTGATACAAATGGAGCAACTATAATATCATGGACTTTATTAGTGTGTGGATTCTTGTTATTCACAGGAATGAACATAGTTACATTTATTAAAAAAATTCATTCAATGACAAAAAAATTATTCACAAAGACAGAAGTTGCAAACACTATTGAAGTAGCAGAAAAAAAATTCGAAGAAGATAATAAAATAGTAATATCGAGTGTTGAAGATTTAAAACATCACGAAGAAAAAGAAGAAGAAAAAGAAGAAACAGAAGTAGTTGAAACAAATAAGGGCTATCGAAGACCACCTTTAGCTTTACTTCAAAAACCAGAAAAACAAAAAAATGAAGAAGATCACGATTATATAAAAAGCAACATTCAACTTTTAGAAGGAGTTTTCAATGACTTTGGAATAATTGGAAAAATAGTTGCCGTAAACATCGGACCTTCAGTAACACAGTACGAAGTGGAATTAAAATCAGGAACCAAAGTAAGTAAAATACTAAGCATGCACCGTGAAATATCACTTGCACTAGCTGCAAAAGACGTTAGAATACAAGGACCAATTCCTGGAAAAAGAACAATTGGAATTGAACTTGCAAATAAGCATACAACACCAGTAACTGTTCGCGAAATACTAGAAAAAGCTCCAAAAGAATTACAATCGAACAAATTGCTTGTAACACTTGGAAAAGACATAATGGGAACACCTGTATACTGTGAAATAAATAACACACCACACCTTTTAGTTGCTGGAGCTACCGGTTCTGGTAAATCAGTGTGCATAAATAGTATAATAGTTTCAATTTTAATGCGAACAAAACCAGATGAAGTAAAATTAATTTTAGTTGATCCAAAAAAAGTAGAATTAACAATGTACAATGGAGTACCACATTTATTAACTCCAGTTGTAACAGATCCAGCAAAAGCTAACATAGCTTTAAAAAAATTAGTTGTTGAAATGGAAAGAAGATATGAAATTTTTTCCGAAGTAGGAGCGAAAAACATTGCTGGGTATAACGCTTACATTGAGAAAAAACAAAAAACAGAAGAAGTTCAAAAACTTCCTTATATAGTGGCAATAATCGATGAATTAGCAGATTTGATGTTAGTAGCGGCCAAAGAAGTAGAAGATTCAATTATGCGAATTACACAAATGGCAAGAGCTGCTGGAATTCATTTAATCGTAGCAACTCAAAGACCATCAACCGATGTAATAACAGGTTTAATAAAATCCAACATACCATCTAGAATATCATTTGCTGTTAGTAGTAGTATTGACTCAAGAACAATCCTAGATATGAGTGGTGCCGAAAAATTACTAGGAAAAGGAGATATGCTATTCCTACCAATGGGACAAAACACACCAGTTAGAGTTCAAGGAACTTATATAAGCGAAGAAGAAATAAAGTCAGTTGTCGATCACACAATAAGTCAGCAAAAAGCCAAATACGATGAATCATTATTAATCGATGATGAAGAAAAAAAAGCTATAACCGGTTTAGAGAGTGACGAAGAATATGAAGATCCAATGTATGATGAAATAGTTCAATTTGTTGTTGAACAACAAAAAGCATCAGCATCATTAATTCAAAGAAGATTTAGACTTGGTTATAACAGAGCGGCAAGAGTAATTGATTTACTTGAAGAGCGTGGAATAATCGGACCAAACAACGGATCAAAACCAAGAGATGTATTAGTAAAATTTGAAAATAAAGAATAGGTGATAACATGACAAAATATGACGAAAGTTCCATAAAAGTACTAGAAGGACTAGAAGCCGTTCGAAAAAGACCTGGAATGTATATTGGTTCAACCGATAAAAGGGGTCTTCATCATTTAGTATGGGAAATCGTTGATAACAGCATTGACGAAGTAATAAATGGATATGGAAAAAAAATAACCGTTACAATAAACGAAGACAATAGTGTTACCGTTGAAGATGACGGTCGTGGAGTACCAGTTGGAAAACATGAAAATGGAAAAAGTACACCAGAAGTAATTTATACCATGCTACATGCTGGTGGAAAATTTGAAAGCAGCGGCTATAAAGTATCAGGAGGACTTCACGGAGTAGGTGCAAGTGTTGTAAATGCTTTAAGTGAATATATGGAAGTAACAATCAAAAGAGCTGGAGCGGAACACGTTGTAGTATTTGAAAATGGTGGACTAGTAAAAGAACCACTAAAAGAAATAAGAAAAACAAATAAAACCGGAACCAAAGTAAAATTTAAGCCAAGTGAAGAAATATTTGGTAAAATAAAATTTTCATTCACAACAATTTGTGAAAGAATGCAAGAATGTGCCTTCCTAATAAAAGGCCTAGTTGTCGAAGTAAAAGATATAGAAGACAACAAAGAAGAAAGATTTTACTACGAAGATGGACTAAAATCATTCGTAGAGTTCATAAATGAAGAAAAGAAACACCTACACAATGTTGTTTCTTTTAATGCGGTCAAAGATAATATTGAATTAGAATTAGCACTTCAATACACAACAGGACATTCCGAAAACATAATATCATTTGTAAACAACGTAAAAACAATCGATGGTGGAAGTCACGAAATTGGCTTTAAATCAGCACTGACAAGAATGTTTAACGAATACATAAAAGAAAACGGATTCGTCAAAGCAAAAGACAAAAACCTCGAAGGTCCAGATACAAGAGAAGGTTTAACAGCGGTTTTAAGTTTAAAAATACCAGAAAACATATTACAATTTGAAGGACAAACAAAATCAAAACTAGGAACACCACAAGCAAGATCAATAGTTGAAAGTATAGTTGCAGAAAAACTACAATTTTTTCTAAGAGAAAATAGTGCTGTATCACAAAACATAATTGAAAAAATGCTTGAAAGTAAAATGGCAAGAGAAGCAGCAAGAAAAGCAAGAGAAGCAGCCAGAAGTGGGAAAGGTTTAAACAAAAAAGAAAGACTAATTAGTGGAAAATTAACACCAGCACAAACAAGAAATCCTAAAAAAAACGAACTATTTTTAGTCGAGGGTGATTCAGCTGGTGGATCAGCAAAACAAGGAAGAGATAGAAAATTCCAAGCAATCTTACCACTTAGAGGAAAAGTATTAAACTGTGAAAAATCAAAATTAGATGAAGTGTTAAAAAACGAAGAATTAAGCACAATCGTTCATACAATTGGGTCATCACTTGGAAGTGACTTTAATATCGATGAAGTTAGTTACGACAAAGTAATAATAATGACCGATGCTGATGACGATGGAGCACATATTCAAATATTACTATTAACCTTTTTCTACCGATACATGCGTCCATTAATCGAGGCGGGCAAGTTATATATAGCGATGCCACCTTTCTACAAAATAGAAATTGGCAAAGAAAAACATTATGTATGGGAAGAAGAAGAAAGAAAACAATTAGTTGAAAAAAACGAAGGAAAAAAAATATCGATCCAAAGATACAAAGGTCTTGGAGAAATGAACGCTGATCAACTTTGGGATACAACCATGAATCCCGAAACAAGAAACCTAATAAAAGTAAACATAAACGATCTAGCTCTAGCCGAAAAAAGAGTTAGAGTATTAATGGGAGATAAAGTAGAACCGAGAAAAGAATGGATCGAAGAAAACGTCGAATTTACATTAGAAGATAATTTTACAATATAGTAAGGGTGATTAAATGAACCAAATCATAAAAAAAATATACGACTATTCGCTTGAAGATATAATGGGTGAGCGTTTTGGTAGATATTCCAAATCAATTATTCAAGATCGCGCACTACCAGATGTTAGAGATGGTTTAAAACCGGTACAAAGAAGAATTTTATATTCAATGTATCGTGACAAAAACACATACGACAAGCCATATCAAAAAAGTGCAAGATCAGTTGGTAATGTAATGGGTAAATATCACCCACATGGTGATTCAAGCATATACGAAGCAATGGTTAGAATGAGTCAATGGTGGAAACAATCAACACCATTTATTGACATGCACGGAAATAATGGTTCAATGGATGGCGATTCACCAGCTGCAATGCGATACACAGAAGCAAGACTTTCAAAAATTGCTGTTGAACAACTAAAAGATATCGATAAAGAAACAGTACTTTGGTCACCTAACTATGATGACACACTAAATGAACCAACCGTTTTACCATCAAAATATCCAAATCTTCTCGTTAATGGTTCATCAGGAATAAGTGCTGGTTATGCAACAAACATTCCACCTCACAATTTTGGTGAAATCGTTGAAGCAACAATCAAAAGAATCGACAGTCCCAACTGCCAATTTGAAACATTAATGAATATCGTAAAAGGACCAGATTTCCCAACCGGTGGAATTGTTTATGGTGAAGATGGAATTCGTTTAGCTTTTCAAACTGGTAGAGGTAAAATAATCCACCAGGCCAAATACGAAATAGCCAAAGGAAAAGTAAAACAAATTATAATTCATGAAATACCTTTTGATGTAAACAAATCAAATTTAGTTAAAAAAATAGATGAAATAAGACTAGATAAAAAACTGGACGGCATTATTGAAATAAGAGATGAGTCAGACTTAAACTCGCCAATGCGTGTTGTAATAGATATTAAAAAAGATGCGGATGAAGATTTGATAATTAACTATTTACTGAAAAATACAGATCTTCAAACTCATTTCAGTTATAACATGGTCGCTATTGTCGGTAAAAGACCAATGACGGTTAACTTAATAGAAATTCTTGATGCTTTCATAGTTCATCAAAAAGAAGTCGTCTTACATAGAACAGATTTCGACCTTCGTTTTGCCAAAAAACAACACCACATATTAGAAGGTCTAATAAAAGCAATATCAATTTTAGATGATGTCATAAAAACAATTAGAGAAAGCAAAAACAGAACCGATGCTAAAGACAATCTAAAAGAAAAATATGAATTTACAGAAGAGCAAGCAGTTGCAATTGTTGACTTACAATTATATAGATTAACTAACACTGATGTTTTAGAATTAAAAGAACGTAAAGAAACACTAGAAAAAATAATAAAAGGTCTTCAACAAATAATTGACGATGAAGAAACCTTAAAACAAGTTATGAAAGACGAACTTAAAAAAATAAAAAAAGAATACGCAACTGATAGAAAATCAGAAATAGTTTCCGAAATAGTAGATATTAAAATCGATACAACGGCTATGATTCCAAAAGAAG
>SKGW01000026.1 GCA_007117285.1 Bacilli bacterium | reverse complement strand
CTCAATGTTTTATTTTTTTTTTCATTTCTTCAATTTTAATTAAATCTTGTTTTTCTTTATAATAAGGTTTTAAATGAATGTGAAAGTGCTTTACGTCTTGAATATCACCATTATTTTGAATTAAAGTAATACCATCAGTATTTAATTTTTTTTCTAATAATTTTTTAATATCTTTTATTTTTTCAAACATATAACAAATAGTTTCGTCATTAATATCATCCAAATCCTTAAAATGTTTCTTTGGAATAATAAGACAATGACCATTTGAATCGGGATTAATATCTAAAAAGCATTTAACAACATCATCTTCATATATTGTATATGAAGGTATGTCTCCATTAGCAATTTTACAAAACAAACAGTCCATTTTATCACTCCTTTAAAAAATTTTATCATATTTTCGTATATAAATAAATGGGGGGGGTTATAAAATATGATTGTTCATGGTATAATTTTATATAGTAAAAAAAATAAGAGGAGGACTAAATGAGTGATTTTAAAAAAGGATTTACTTTAATTGAACTTTTAGCGGTTATTGTTGTTTTAATTATTATTTTATTAATTGTAGTTCCCTCTATTATAAATCTAATGTCAGAGGCCAGAAAAAAAGCATTTGAAGCATCAGCATATGGACTAATTAAAAGTGCAGAAAATAACTATATGAGGGGTTCAGTGACGGGAGATGTCGTGGGAGCTGAATATACCTTTGTTGAATATCAAATTCAAGAAGAGGACGGTCTAGACCACACCGGAAGAGCACCTAAAAATGGAAAAATTGTAGTTAGAGATGACGGTAAAATTGCAATTGGAATTCACGATGGAACTTGGTGTGCAACAAAAGGTTTTTTAGAAGATAAAGTTATATTATCTAGAATTCCAAAAGAAAATTGTCGTGTACCAGGAAGTAATAGTTTTTATTTAACGTTAATTTCAGATCCGATAGGAAGTGGGTATGTTTTTGGTTCAGCAACATATGAAGGTGGCGATACAGTTAATATTTTAGCAGAACCATACTTAAGTAATACTTTTATCGAGTGGGTTGATGAGGATGATCAAACTATTTCTTTAAATGCAGAATATTCATTTGAAATGCCAAGCGAAAATATTACTCTAATCGCTAAATTTAGTGGCACAGATCGAATTCCAGAATCAGATTCATATACACTAACTTTAAAAGCACTACCTAGTTATGTTGCTGATTATTTAGTACATGAAGGTACTTACTCTAAAAACACAACCGCCCTTATTAATTTAACTAGAAATTCAGGTTTTGAATCATATGAATTTTGGGGCTGGTACGATGAAATCGGAAATCTAGTAAGTACAACCGAAATGTTTGGATATAAAATGACACGAGATACAGTTTTAACGGCAGTTTTTGATCCGGATTTAATAGGAAAACATTCACTTGTTTTGAAAACAAATCCCAGTGATGCTGGTTATACTGTTGGATCTGGAGTTTATGATGCCAATCAAACTATAAATATTTACACCGATAACTTTGATGAATACGAATTTATTAACTGGACAGGAAGTGGCTATAACTTTTCAACAAAAGCAGTTAATTTTACAATGCCAAATCGTTCAGTAATATTGACAGCTAATTATACTGAAATTGACTCAGAACCAGAAATTGTTGAAATTTTCTGTGATGTTTTTCCATTCCACTTTGAAGAAAATGAAACAACAGCAACTCTAAAACTAGATTGTGATGGTCAGATCGAATATATCGATGTTGATTATTCTGATTTCCAGTATAAACTTTCAAATGGTACTGATACAATAGGTCTAAACTATTCAAATAATGTAAGAGAAAAAAAATATGAATGTAATAGCGTTTGGAATCAAATTGAATTTGAAGAAAACATTTGGAATACTTGTGTCAGAAACGAATACGGTCTTTGTTCTGGATTTCCAAGAGAAATTTGGATTGAAGGTGTTGAAGTACTTGGAACAGAAGTAGATATCAAACTCTGGAAAACAAATGAAACACCATATAATTTAACATATCCAACATTAGATAAGGGCTATCACGTCGAATTAAAAAGAGAGAGAACTCCCAATAATTTAATGCAAGGAGCTTCATGTAGCGGTACAGGCGGAACAGAAGTAGTTTATGAAGCACCAATCTATAAAGGTTATGTAGGAGAAATAGAACTCCATCCTTGTGAAATAGGAAAAAATGACCCAGTTACAATACCTGATGGTTCAATTCTGTTTGATGCTATTGACTGGGGTGGCGACATTGTAAGTTATCATTGTGAACATGTCATGTATTTTGTCCTTGAAGGTGGTACTAATGGTGTCATGAGAAATTTTGGCAGAACTGAAAACTGGAATATAATTCCTAATTCAGTTACATTAGGAATATTTGGTGATGGAATAGAGGTCATAGGTGATTATGCATTTAGATCAGATAATTTTGAAAAACTTTATTTACCTGATACACTAACAAGCATAAATAGAAATTCTTTTCAAAGTGCAAATATTAAAAAGTTGACAATTCCTAATAGTGTTACTTATATTGGAAATTATGCATTCTTGCAAAATGCAATTACTGAATTAGATTTAGGAACGGGTATTGAGGTGATTGATACTGGAGCTTTTTCAGATAATAAGATTGCAGAATTAACAATCCCTAATAGTTTAACAACACTCGCCCTTCAGGCATTCATGAGAAACGAAATCGAAACTGTTTATATTGGAAATGGTTTAACTAGTTTAGGTCGGTCGGCTTTTCAATACAATCAACTTACAGAAATTCATTGGGGATCTAGTTTATTTAATATTGGAAATTATGCATTTGCAAATAATAATTTAACAAGCGTAACTTTCCCTAACCATATAACTACGATAAGATTCTTTGCATTCGAATACAACAAGTTAGAAACAGTAACTTTCACTAGAACAGACAATACCAATAGCTATGATAGTGCTTTTAGACTTAATGGACCAAATAGTAATTCAACTGCTGCTGAAATTAGCAACGTCAACACAAATCTTTTTGGGACTTGGACATTAAGTCCTGATGGTACTAGCTGGTCTAGATAAACTGGTTTATTCAACCAGTTTTTTTATTTAACCTTTTAAAAATAGTGTTTTTAATATATAATATAAATATATTATTTGAGGTGAAAATTATGGATGTAAAATTTGATTCATTAGAACAACTTTATAGTAGAATTAAACCAGCTTTATCAGCAAAAAAAGGTGAAATGTTGAGAGAGGGCTACAACTACATTAGAGAAGAAGATATTTGGAATTATTTCAAAGAAGTGAAGTGGGTAGATGCCGCTGATCTTTCGCTCCACCAAATGGTAGATGATATTATTAACATCGATAGTTATTACATAGACGAATACTTAAAAGGAAAATTAAATTTAAGAAATAGGCGAGTATATTTCGAAGACTAGAAGAGGGTGAGACCGTGGAAAAACAAGACATAATTACTTTTGAAAAACTAAGAGAAAAAGTAATTGAATATATAGAAGATGAAAAAAAAATAGAACTAATTTCAAAAGCGTACCTATTTGCTTTCGAAAAGCATTTTGGAGTCAAAAGACTAACGGGTGAGGACTATATTCAACACCCTTTAAATGTTGCAATAATACTTACAACAATTAATGCCGATGCCGAAACAATATGTGCAGCACTTCTTCATGATGTGATGGAGGATTGTAATACAACCGAGGCGGAAATCAAAGAAAAATTCGATGATGAAATAGCGAGTCTTGTAGTTGGCGTTACAAAAATAAATCGTCTAAACTTTAACTTAGATAGCGAGGCCTCAACGGCAAACCACAGAAAAATTATTGTCGGACTTTCTCAAGATGTTAGAGTTATAATTATTAAACTGGCAGATCGACTTCATAACATGCGAACACTTTGGATTAAATCAAAAGAACAACAAAAAGAAACGGCAAAAGAAACTTTAGATATATTAATTCCAATCGCACACCGTTTAGGTATAAATCAAATTAAAGCAGAGCTAGAAGATTTATCACTTCGATATTCAAAACCAGATGTATATTTTTCAATTGTTGAAAATTTAAATAAAACCAGAAAAGAAAGAGATAGAATAGTTGAAGAGATGGTTCGTCAAGTTTCGAAAATTTTATCAGATCACGGAATCGAAAACAAAGTAAAAGGTCGAGCTAAAAGTATTTTCGGCATTTATAAAAAATTAGATGATGGAAAAAAATTCAAAGAAATCTATGATCTTATGGCACTTCGTGTTTTCGTAGATTCAGAAAGTGATTGCTATCAAGCACTTGGAATTTTACATGCAAAGTATAAACCAGTTCCGAAAAGATTTAAGGACTATGTTGCAATGCCCAAAACAAATATGTATCAATCGCTTCATACAACCGTCTTTGGGCTGGAGTCCAATATCTTTGAAATTCAAATAAGAACACCAGAAATGGATGAAATAGCTGAAAAAGGAATAGCTTCACACTGGAGCTATAAAGAAGGAGGCAAAGGCCGCCTTCAAACAACAATGGAACAAAAACTTCAATTTTTCCGTTCAATAATTGAACTTAAAGATGAAGAAACCGGTGATGAAGAATTTGTAAATTCAGTAAAAAAAGATGTCTTTAAAGATACAATTTATGTTTTTACACCAAAAGGAGATGTAGTTGAACTTCCATACGGCTCAACACCAATTGACTTCGCTTACAAAGTTCATAGTCAAGTTGGTGATAAGATGGTTTCAGCAATAATTAACGACAGTATTGTTACACTGGATTATAAACTTCAAAACCAAGACATAATAAAAATTAAAACAAATCCAAACTCAAGCGGACCTAGTCGTGAGTGGATTGGAATTGCCAAAACCACCCAGGCCAAAAACAAAATTAAATCATTCTTTGCAAAAGTAGATAAAGAAAGAGATTTCGAAAAAGGCGAAGAATTAATTGCGAAAGAATTAAGAACACATAAAATACCAAATAGTGAATTTTTTGCAAATGAAAACATAGAAAAAATATTAAAACACTACAAACTTACTAACGTTGAGGAATTAAACATCGCAGTTGGTAGTGGGCGAATTCCCGTTTCACAAGTAGTAAAACCTGAATTTGATAGCGAAACAAAAGAAGAACTAATTCTCAAAAAAGCACAATCAGGTGTTGGCATAAAATCAGTATCTAAAAACGATATAATAGTTAGAGGTATGGGAGACTTAAAAGTAAATATAGCATCGTGCTGTCTTCCGGTTTTAGGTGATGAAATAGTTGGATACATAACTAAAGGTCAGGGAATTAATATTCATCGAATCACATGTCCAAATGTAAAAGATTTAGAAGAAAGACTAATAGATGTAGAGTGGAACAAACAAGATAACCAAAAATATGTCAGCACCTTAATTGTTCACGCAAGCGAAAACCATAATCTGCTTTTAGATATAATTTCTAAAACATCTCATTTTAACATCTCAGTTAAAAACTTTAACGAAATGGCAAAAAAAGATGACTATGTCTTTGAAATATCAGTTTTAGTTGAAGACACAAGTAACTTAGAAAAATTTATGGATAGCGTAAACACAATCAAAAACATAAGCAGAGTAGAGAGGTTGATGCGATGAAAGTTGTTATACAAAGAAGTAAGGAATCAAGCGTTTCATTCCTTGATATTACAAATAAAATAGAGTATGGATTAGTAATACTAGTTGGATTTACCGAAGGTGATGATGAAGAAAAAATAGATTACACCGTCAATAAAATTGTAAATTTACGAATATTTGACGATGAAAACGGCGTTATGAACAAATCACTCCTAGATATCGGTGGAAGTATTTTAAGTATTTCACAATTCACTCTTTATGCTGATACAATAAAAGGTAGAAGACCGAGCTATATAGATGCAATGGAACCAGTTCAGGCTGAAAAAATGTATGAACTATTTAACGAAAAATTAAAAAAACAAAATATTGAAGTTAAAACTGGTAAATTCGGTCATGAAATGACAGTTAAAATAACAAACGACGGACCTGTCACGATAATAATAGAGAGGTGATAATATGATTAACAAACCAAAAGGAACTTATGATGTTTACGGCGATTACGGAAAAAAGTTTATATTTCTAGAAAACCTTTTCAAAGCAATTATGGAAAAATATAACTATCAATACGTAAGAATTCCAACTTTCGAGCACACAGATATTTTTATTCGTGGTGTTGGCGAAGAAACAGACATAATTAGTAAAGAAACATATACATTTGAAGATAGAGGCGGGAGATCAATTACACTCCGTCCTGAAGGAACGGCAGGAGTAGTTAGAAGCTACGTTGAAAATAAGATGCACTCAAATGGAATTGCACCTTTAAAAACCTGGTATTACGGACCCATGTTTCGTTATGAGCGTCCACAATCAGGAAGATTTAGAGAATTTTTCCAATTTGGAATTGAAGTTTTCAAAAGTGAATCACCACTACTAGATGCCGAAGTAATAAATATAGCAGTTAGAATATATCAACTACTTGGTCTAAAAGGTATAAAAGTAAACATAAACACCTTAGGTGATTTAGAATCAAGAAAAAAATACAATGAAGCATTAATGGTTTATTTAAAAAAACATTATAATGATTTATCTGAAGATTCAAAAGTTCGTTTTGAAAAAAATCCCCTACGTATTTTAGATAGTAAAGATGAAAAAGATAAAGAAATAGTAGCTGAAAGTCCCAAACTAACAGAATTTTTAAATGAGGCCAGCAAAAAACATTACGATGCTGT
>SKGW01000012.1 GCA_007117285.1 Bacilli bacterium | reverse complement strand
TTACCAGAAGGAGTAACAGTTGAATATCAAGAAGGTGGAGAAGGAGAGTGGCTACCACTTACAGATGTATTTGGACCAGCAGATGGCTTCCCACTAGGTGATATCACAACAACACTCAGAGGAACATTTAGTGAAGTAGGAACTCAAACAGTAACAGTAGAATTTAGAACCGTTGATGGGGATGAATTATTAGGAAGCAAAGATATAGAAGTAACAGTAGTAGCATCAAGTGTTGTTTTGGATGACGATGAAAATGTTGTTACGTTTGATTACCAAATTAACTCTCAAGGCAATGTTAATAGGTTACAAGAAATTAATATTACCATAAATCCTATTCTTGATGGAATAAGTTTTAAGTATATAGTTGTTAAGCATAATGAAGATACTCCTGATGATGATGATTTTGAAAATGCAAAACCTTTTGAAAGTGGTATCTCAATATCAAAAGAACAATTATTAGAATGGGAAAAGATAGATGCAAGTGAGCATTATATATTCGTTATTTCCGTTAATGGAACGGAAACATCTATAATCGGAAAAAGTGAAGCAATAAGACTTCACAAAAATCATTAATCACTTTTAAAGCACAAATTGTGCTTTTTTCTTTTATTTAAAGATAAAATTGATAATGTAGATATTTTATGATAAAATTGTTTTAGATAAGGTGGTATGGCAATGGCTTATATAAAATATAAAGAATTAACCAAGTACTTTAATTTTAATGAAGAACTAGACAAAGAAGATCTTCCTAAATATGTAACAGATTACTTAGCAGAAGATGAAGTAATATATGCAGCATATAAAACAAGAAGAGACAAAGCAATTTTCACTAATGATAGAATGATTTTATTCGATGTTTCATATTTATTTGGTTTAACAAAAAAAATTCATATGATACCATATAAATCAATTTCAACAAGTGCAATATTATTCTCAATTAGATCAGCAGCAATTTTAATGTCACTTGATAGTGGATATCAGATGAGACTAAACTTTGTAGGACTAAAACCAGA
This sequence comes from Bacilli bacterium, assembly GCA_007117285.1. Classification (GTDB taxonomy): domain Bacteria; phylum Bacillota_I; class Bacilli_A; order RF39; family UBA660; genus CSBR16-174. Next base: position 21,265 of record SKGW01000012.1, on the reverse strand, counting down.
AACTAAAACCAGATTGAGACTTCTGTACTCTCATATAATGAACGAAAATAAAAAATAGAAGTTTTTCTTCTATTTTTATAAATCATTTTTACGAAAACGTAAAAGGTGCTACAACTGATAGTAACATAACAGCTATAAGGATAAGAGCAATCGCTCGCTTTAAATTTTTCTTCAAAATAATCACCTCTACCTATATTATAATACAAAAATAAAAAAAAAAAAAGTCCGAGTTGAAAGGAGGAGTTCAAATGAAAGTAGCAGTTGGAATGAGTGGCGGAGTTGACAGTAGTGTTGCAGCACTCTTATTAAAAGAGAAGGGCTATGACGTTATTGGAATATTCATGAGAAATTGGGATAGTGCACTTAACAATGATGTTAAGGGAAATCCTAATTTCACCGATGAAATATGTCCGCAAGAACAAGATTATAATGATGCCTTAAAAGTTTGTGAAAAATTAGAAATTCCTCTTTTTCGAGTTGATTTTGTAAAAGAATATTGGGAAAATGTTTTCCAGTACTTTTTAGATGAATTAAAAAAAGGTAGAACTCCAAATCCAGATATAATGTGTAATAAATATATAAAATTTGATGCTTTTTTAAAACATGCTGAAAAACTAGGAGCAGATTTTGTTGCAACTGGTCATTATGCTAGAATTGTTGATGGCAAATTATTAAGAGGCATGGATGAAAATAAAGATCAAACATATTTTCTTTCGCAAGTGTCCAAAGAGAATTTTAAAAAAATATTATTCCCAATTGGTTGGCTTTCAAAAGATGAAGTTAGAAAAATAGCTGTTAAAAACAATTTAGAAACAGCCAAGAAAAAAGATTCAACAGGCATTTGTTTTATTGGAGAGAGAAACTTTAAAAAATTCCTCGAGAATTATCTTCCAAATAAAGAAGGCGAAATATATAACGTTGACAATAACGAAGTTGTTGGTGAACATAGTGGACTTATGTATTATACAATTGGACAGAGAAGAGGACTTCATGTTGGTGGTACTAGTGAAAGATTGTTTGTTGTAGGTAAAGACTTAGAAAAAAACAGATTATTAGTTAGTATGGGCAGTGAGTCTGATTTCTTGTATTCTAATGAAGCAATCATAGAAGATGTTAATTGGATTAGTGATACTGTTACAAACAAATGTGCTGCAAAATTTAGATATCGTCAAAAAGACAATGAAGTTGAAATAATTGAAAAAAACGGTTCTGAGTATAGAATTAAGTATAATTCTGTGAAATCCGTAACACCCGGCCAAGCATGCGTTTTCTACTTAGAAGAAGAATGTTTGGGAGGGGGAATCATCAAAGAAGTCTTTAAAGACGGAAAAAAACTCAAATTCGTCTAGTATACCTTTACTTGACACTTGACATTTGACAAGTAAGTGATAAAATGATAATAGGAGGTATGTGCATGGATAGATTAGTTGAAATATTAAGACAACTGGGAATTTCGAAAGTTAAACTTGCTAAATTACTAGGAGTTTCAAGACAAATGATATATAATTATTTGGAACTTGAAGACATTAATAAATGGCCTAAGGACAAAAAAGTTTTGCTTTTAAATTTACTTGGAGTAAAATCTCCAGAAGAAATTGATGAAATAAAAGTAGATACTGATTACATCATGAGAGTCGAGGCGAGAATTGAAAATCTCTTTAATGAAAATATATCTTCAAAAACAGATTATTTGGCGGGAACTGCAATATTTTCAGGGCTTGCTAAAAAACAAAAAGAAGTTATGTACAATATAATAGAGATTATGCGTGAGAAGTTAGATGATGAATTTGACGAAGACTCATATAAAGTGTTTTTATATTTACATCATTACTTACAAACAATTAATTCTTCACCAGAATTAAAATATATCTTAGCGTATATGTCAAAGGCGGCAGGGTTTACTAAACCAACTGATTTTGCTTTTGATGAAGAAGATCAATTTATATTTGAAAGTATAATGTTCTCAGCTATGACACTTTATAAAAGTGGAGGCACATCACGTAGCAAAATTGCTGAATCTCACAAGAGATTTGTCAACCATATAGAACAGAAAAAAGAAGAAAAGCTTAGTCGAACTGTTGAGTTAAACACAGCAAAAATTCAAGCTTTAAGAGAACTTGGTTATAACGAAATAACAGAGAAAAATGCTGCCGAAGTATTTGAAAAAATAGCTGAAATACAATCGAGAAATGTAATAGACTAAAACAAAATGTTTTTAGTCTTTTACCATATTAATGGGAGTGTGGTTTTATGAAAAAACTATTGACAATTGCCGCCATTTTAAACTTTCTACTGGCCTTTTTAAGTCAGTTTAGTGGCAGTGAATTCAGTGTTGTCTTTTTGGTTGGTAGTGGTCTTTTTTATCTTTTAGTAGCAAACGAAGATGAAAAAGAATTAAGTAAATTTAAAATGCCTTTAATTATAACAGCATTAATATCGTTGATTCCAAATATATTTTCAGCGGTACTAGTATTTGTTGCCGTTAGTAAAATTGAAGAGTCAAAAAAGAAGAAAGTTAAACCAAAAGTTGATCCAGAAACAAGAAGGATTGATTTGCTTTTAAAACTTGGAGTTGGAATGGTTTTTTTATCAGGAATGATTTTTGCCACCACTTCATGGGAAGTTATTGGTGATTTATTTAAAGTATTTGCTTTAATATTTATATCAATTGTTTTTTATGGTTTATCAGTATTTGTTGAAAAAAAACTAAAATTAAATAGAACAAGTGAAATCTATTTCAATTTAGGTAGTGCATTTGTTGTTTTTACTTTTATAGCAATTGGCTTCTTCTCAACATTTGGAACATATTTTTCATTTTGGGGTAGGGGCTATAACCTTGTTTATGCAATGGTATTCTTAGTTAATGCATTCCTTGGTATGTTGTCCTTCCTAAGATATAAAAACAATGGTTACCAAATATGGGCGGTTATTGCAATTTACTTACTTACAAATGCTTTAATGATGCATTTTAGTATTGAGCTTGCTTATCGTTTAATGACATTGACAATAATAACTATTATTCTTAATTATTATGATAGAGTAGTGCCACATTTAAAGTTTTTCTTAGCAGCAACTTCAACAGTTGTGTTACCATCAATATATATACTATCAATCAACCAGATCATTGAAAGTAAATATTATTATTTAGTTGGAACTTTAATTATTGCAAACATGTTTTACTTTTCTTTAAGAGAAAAAAAGAAAGAACATTTTTCAAACTTAATAGTACCAATTTTAACAGTGTTAATGGTGTTAACATCGGTTTTCAACCATCCAACGCTAAATGAAGGTGTTTATTCACTAGTAGCAACCGGAATTTTAGTAGCAGCATTCTCGCTATCAACAACATTAATAAAAAAAGAAGCATTAAAAGAAGCAATGATTATATTTATTAATATTGGATTTGTCTTTATATTTTTTGAAACAATATTGGGCGATTACCTCGAAATTGTTACTTATGCAGTTGCATCATTAATTTTAACTACAAATTTAGTTGGTTTAATTTTCAACGAAAAGAAAATATTTGAAATTGAAACATACATACAACCACTAAAAGTATTGTTCTTTGTATATGCAATGTATTTATTTTTTGACACTCAATTTTTCAATACAGATATGATATATACTATCCACCTAATGTACTTTTCAATGTTTATTTTATTAGTAACTGCAGAATCAGAGTTTAGAATAAAACAATATTTTATAGCGTTTATTTCTTTAATAGTAATTGGTCTTCTTGATTCAATGGTTGGAGATAAAACATTACCGTACTTGTTTTTAATAGCAGCATTTGCTGGGTTTGTTTATTCACTTTTGAGAAACTTGAAAAACAAAGAAGCATTTACAACAATTTCATACTTTATTTTGCTATTAACAGTATTTGTACAATTTGTTATTAATGATATGTTTCTGCTGGGAGATTTATTTGCACCAGCCGTTGCAATTTTATTTTACATAATGCTTGCAACAACATTTAGAGAGACGAAAAATCTTGCTTCGCTTACAATGATTACAGTTTTGCTTCCAATTTATCATTTAATATCAAACCTTAATGTTTCAAATGATGTTGAAGTTATTTTAAGATCAACAGCTTATTTATATTTTGTAATTGTATTAAATATATTTATTCTTAAAAATAAAAGTTCAAGAGAAGTTATAACAGCAATTCTAGTACTGCTGATTATTTTCTCAGTAATCTTTAATCCAAGTCTAATGATTGGTCTTTACGTCGGTATGATTGGTCTTATAATTATGTTGATTGGATTTCAGTATAAGGAGTATTTATCACTTTTCTATATTGGTCTTTTAACACTAATTATTAATATAATTTATCAACTTAGAGAATTATGGACAAAAGTACCATTTTGGCTATACTTGTTAGTAATTGGCCTTTCACTAATTGTTTTTGTAACTTATAAAGAAATGCAAAGGATTAATAAAAAATAACACGATAAATCGTGTTTTTCTTTACAGTTCATGAAATAATGTTTATTATTTCTTTTTTTTAAAACAAACATAATGATAATCTAATAATAGGAGGAATTATGAAAAAATTATTTATTGTCTTTGCATTATTATTATTTACAGGGTGTTTTGGTCAAAGTTTTGAGAAAAGGTATGAGGAAGCTGTTAATGAAATGGCAGATGCTGATAGTATCGTATATGTTAATGAATTCTCACATATGGAAACTAAGGGAAAACTAACAGTTTCAGTTGATCTGAGAGAAAATGGTGGATATTTCATGAAAGGTGAAATACTAGATGGCGAACTTGAAGTATACATTCACGTTGATGGAGGTTTATATACAATGTACCTTTTAGAAGAAGGTGATTGGTATAAGATAACTATTAATGAGAAAGATCTTGAAATGGCTGGTTTGGGTGTTGTTAAGGATTTAGTCGAAGAAATTGACTATAAAACATACTTAAACTATGATAGTTATACAAAAATTGATGACAATCATTATGAGCTTAGTTATACTAACAAATCATTCCTAGAAGAATTAAGTTTGGAAGATGACGATTTTAACGACATTGAATTTTCTGTTATTTTTGAAGATTCTAGTTTTAAAGAAATGTCTTACAAAGTGGAGTTGGAAGGCGAACTTATGGAAAACAAAATGGTTATTGTTTCCACAAATGAATATACTTTTTCCGTTCCTGATAGTGTTAAAAGCAACGCAATTGAAATTGATTTAACTAATTAGTGAAAACGGGTCAAACCCGTTTTTTTATATTTTAAATAAGGAGGAATTATGAAAAAGATTGTTATTCTTTTGGCTTTATTTTTAATAACTGGATGCTTTCCTCAAAACTATGATAAAAAACTGAAAAATTCTATAATAGAGTTGGCAGGAGTTAAAAATGGGGAAAACTACCACGAAATAAGTGATTCTAATAGTACACTTTACCACAACTTAAAATATGACTATGAGAGTAACGAATTTGAAATATTGGCATGGGATGATGAAAAAGAAATGGAGATATACGTTCAAAAGGCGACTGACGTTTATACTGTATATTTTCACAGTGAAGAAGTTAATTCTTGGTTTAAGGTGATTACCTCTGAAGAAGACCTTGACAGTCTTGATTTAGGAATTATTAAAAATTTTATTAAAGATCCTAACTATAGTGTGTTTTTAAGCTATGAAAGCTACGAGAAAGTGAGTGATACAAAGTATCGGTTAAAATTTACTGATAAAACATTTATAGAGCAAATAAGTGGTGTTTCTCCAGATGTAACCGAACTTGAATTTGATTTTATTTTTGAAGGTGATCACATAAAAGAAATTCATTTTGAGTTTGAAACTGTAGATGGATATTTTTTGAAAAGCAAAACAATTATTAATTCAACCAATGATTATAAATTCTCAGTACCAGACGATATTAAAAATAATGCAATTGAAGTAGACTTAACTAACTAAAAAAGGATGGAATTACCATCCTTTTCTTATATATTAATATAAATAACAACTTCCGATAATATATATTATGTTGTATTATGTAGTTTCTTTATATAGTAGGCTGCGTTTTGATACTCCAAAGTTATCTTTTATTATATCTCCTACATCTTGAAATATTAAATCATCAATCTTAGAAGGTTTTTTCAATTTTTTATTATATATTAAAACTGGAATCATTTCGCGTGTATGATCTGTGCCAATATGTGTTGGATCATTTCCATGATCAGCTGTAATGATTAATAAGTCCTCAGACGTCATTAGATGCATTATTTTGGGCAGATGTGCATCAAACTCTTCTAAGGCACGTCCATAGCCCTCTACATCTCTTCTGTGACCATATATAGAGTCAAAGTCGTTTAAATTAGCAAATAACAGACCTGTAAAGTCTTTTTTAGTTAAATTCTTAATGGTCTCTATACCATCTAAGTTGTTTTTTGTCTTATAATGCTCCGTGATTCCTTGTCCATTAAATATATCATTTATTTTTCCAACAGCTATTACTGATAAATTATTATTTTTTAAAATGTCTAGAGTTGTTGCAGAAGGGGGGTCAAGTGCAAAATCTTTTCTGTTTTCGGTTCTACTATAATCACCTTTTTCTCCTTTAAAAGGACGCGCAATCACCCTACCTACTTTCCAATCTTCATTTAGTGTCAAGTCTCTTGCTATTTGACAAATATTATACAATTCATCAAGCGGAACAATATTTTCGTGTGCTGCTATTTGTAAAACGCTATCAGCTGATGTATAAACAATTATATTTCCTGTTTTAACATGTTCATCGCCTAATTCGTTGATTATTTCTGTTCCACTAGCTGTAATATTACCTATAACTCCCCTTTTGGTTTTTTCTTCTAATTCTTTGATTAAATCATTAGGAAATCCATTTGGGAATGTTTTTAGAGGATTTTCAGTAATTACACCCATGAGTTCTAAATGACCTGTTAAAGTGTCTTTACCATTGCTTAGAGGGTGTGCTTTGGCATAATAAGAATTAGTTTTTATATTACTTTTTCCAATTAAATTTAAAAGCCCCATTTTTTCTAAATGAGGTATTTTAATGTTAGTGTTATCTATAATATTTTTTAAAGTATTAGATCCACTATCACCATATTCTTCACTGTCCTTAGTCTCACCAATTCCTAGTGAATCTAAAATGATTAAAAATATTCTTTTGTATTTCATTTTATCGCCTTCTTTTATGTTCTTGCATTTCTTCCCTTAAAAACATTTCATTTATATCTTGTAACAAAAAATCAAGTCTTTTATCCGTGTGCAGTACTTTTGAGATGTATGTTTTAAATTCTAAACTTAAGTCAGACTGAAACAGTTTATTAACGAGAGGTTTGTTATTTACATCTTCACTGTATTTCATATCTGATTTACGCTCTTCTAGTGACTGAACAAAGCAAGCAAGGAGTTTAATTTTATCAAGTGACTCAACATTATTATATTTTTCTTTTTCATTAATGCCTTTTATTTTTTTAGTTAAATTAGTTCTAATGTTTTGATGATCAGCACTTAATTCATCAACACCCATACTATCAACATCAATAAAGATTGGTGTTTGATTTTTATCATATAAAATATTTTGTGGTTTTATATCATTTACAGTTATATTATTTTTGTGCATTAAATCTAAATTTTCAAATAATATGCGATAAGCCTTAATTAGTTTTCTAAGATCATTGATACTATCAATTGCTATTGAATCTTCTATTTTAGGCATGGTGTAGCCCGCAAATTTACCGTCAATATTAACCAAAGCATGAGGTTTGATTAGTATGTGTTCTGGCATGTTTTTTTCTTTCAAGCGAATTAGTTTATACTTTTTCTTTTCAAAATCTAGAATTGGTCTTAAATAATCCTCAAAAATTTTTAAAACTAAATCTTGACTATAAATATATAGTCTTCCTTCAAAACCTCCAGTATTGTATAAAGTTAAGTTTTCAACGTCCTTTTTTTTGAAATTAATTTCTCTCATAAATCCTCCTAGTCACCATGAGGGTGAAACTTGTTATAGTTTTCCTTTAATTTCTCTTTGCTTACATGAGTATAAATTTCAGTTGTAGTAACACTTGAATGACCTAGTAGCTCTTGGATAATTCTTAAGTCAGCACCAGAGTCAAGTAAGTGTGTTGCAAATGAGTGTCTTAATGTATGAGGTGAGACACTTTTTCTGATGTTTAGTTTTTTTCCTATATTTGAAATAATTCTAAAAAACTGTTCTCTTGTAATATGTCCGCCACTTTTTCCAACAAAAACAAAATCCGAATTATTTTTTTTAAGTAAATGTTCTCTGTGATTGTGAATATAATCAACTAAGGAACCGAGCGCATAATCCCCAATTGGAACTTGCCTTTCTTTACTCCCCTTCCCCATTACTTTAATTAAAGCCATGTGAAGGTCGATGTCGTTTAATTTTAAACTAACTAATTCACTGACACGAATTCCAGTTCCATACATTAACTCTATCATTGTTTTATTTCTAAAATCAGTGTGATTATTAGTTTCAATGTTTAGAAATTTTTCAACTTCTTCTTTTGTTAAAGCAGAAGGTATTTTTTTTGCTGTTTTTAGATTTCTAATATATTCAAATGGTGAATTTTCTATTTTTTTCTCTATCATTAAAAATTTATAAAATGATCTTATTGCTGATAAGTCTGTATTTACTGACTTGTCCTTCTCATTTTCTTTTAAAAATATTAAGTATTTTTCAATATCAGCATATTCAATTTTTTTTAAATCTTTTTTTTGAAAGTTATTCCATTTTTCTAAACTATAACTATATTTTTTTATGGTATTTAGACTATATTTTTTATCTATTCTTAAAAAGTTAATAAAATCTTTAATTAATTGGTCATTCATAGTACCACCTAATCAAATTATATCAAAGTAACTGTTATTTTACCACTATTTTTGATAAAATAGAATACAGGTGATAATTATGGAAAAGCCCTTAGCGGTTCGACTTCGACCTAAATGTTTGGATGATATTGTTGGTCAGAAGCATTTGGTTTCTGATAATGGTGTTATTAGAAAGTTAGTAAATAAGAAAAAGATTTTTTCTTGTATTTTTTATGGACCTCCAGGAATTGGAAAGACTTCTTTAGCTAATGCTATGGTTAATGAGCTTAATTTGAGATATCGTGAACTTAATGCGGTTATTAATAATAAGAAGGATTTTGACATTGTTTTGGAAGAGGCCAAGATGTATCAGGGTCTTGTTGTTATTATGGATGAGATTCATCGTTTGAATAAGGACAAGCAGGATTTATTGCTTCCTCATATTGAAAGTGGTTTAATTACTTTAATTGGAATTACATCTGCTAATCCTTTTCATAAGATCAATCCAGCAATTAGAAGTAGATGTCAACTTTTTGAACTGAAGCCCTTTTCTTCTTCTGATATTTTAGAAGGAATTGACAAAATAATTGAGAGTAATGTTTTGAATGTTAAAATAACTGATGAGGCAAAACAAGCGATTGTTCGTTTGTCTAATTATGATTATCGCAGTGCGATTAACACACTTGAAATGGCCGCTTATGTTTCTGATGGTGAAATTGATTTTGGTGTTATTGAAGATCTAAATAACAAGCCCATTTATTTAAGTGATGCTAATGAGGACAATTTTTATGATATGCTTAGTGCTTTTCAAAAATCAATTCGTGGAAGTGATGTTGATGCTTCTTTATATTATTTAGCCAGATTAATTGAAACGGATGATTTTGAGAGCATTTTTAGAAGAATGACAGTTATTGTTTATGAAGATATTGGTCTTGCCAGTCCCGGTCTCCAAAATCGTGTTAATTTAGGTATTTCCGCTTGTGAACGTGTTGGAATGCCAGAGGCCCGAATTGTTTTAGCTAATCTTGTAATTGAAATGGCGCTTGCTCCTAAATCAAACAGTGCTTACTTAGCAATTGATATGGCTCTAAATGATATAAGAAGTGGCAAGAGTTATCCGATTCCAAGTCACATTAAAAATCATTCTAAAAATTATAAATATCCTCACGATTTTGAATTTAGTTATGTTAAACAAAGATATTTACCAGAAAAGTTAAATTCTAAATATTATGTTCCTAAAAAAAATAAGAATGAAAAGTATTATGATGAAATCATAAAAAATTTAGAGAAAATAAAATAACGTGTTTAAACGTTATTTTTTGATAATTTTATAATTATATCTTTAATTAGTTCATCCTTTTTATTTGAAGACCAATTGACAACAGCCACATCCATTACTTCGCCACCTTTTGATTCACAAAGTTTTTTCATTTGTTTAACGGCGCGATTTCCACCGAACATTGGACTTTTTAAATGTTGTGTAACAAAACAGAAAATTGTTTTGTTTGTTAAATCAAGTCCTTCTAAATATTTTTTCATTACTGGAGATAGAGAAAAACCTCTAACTGGAGCACCGAATACTATAAAATCATAGTGTTCTACGCTGGGGTTTCTTGTTAAAACAATTGGATCAGTTGAATTTGGATCTTCATTTTCAGCTTCTACTTTTTCTACTACCGAAGTTAAAACCCCACTTATTTCACTGGCAACATGAAGTGTATTTCCGGTATGAGAATGAATAACTATTCCTTTTCTCATTTTTGTACCTCGATGAATTTTTCACCTTCACCGGCATTTAATTTAATTAATATTGCTATAACTAGGTAAAGGTTCATAATTCCAATTGCAATCCAACCAATGATTGGAATTATTACACCAAGTATCCAAAAGTATGGCGTTCCATATATTTCTTGCCCTTCGACATTTAGTTTTTTTGCATTTGTTACTTGTAGTTGAATTGAAAAGATTAGTAGCATAATTAAAAATGGCAAGAAGAATGCAAAAACTCCTATTATCCAAATCCACCATTTTGTATACCAAGCATTTTCATCATAACTTTTTAGGAAAACTCCTAAAATAATGTTATAAACTAATCCTCCTCCAAAAATTGCTAAAATCAACCATACCCACCAGTTTTCTCTTTTTAATAAGTCCATATTAGTCCTCCTTCATTTCTTGTAGTTTATAGAGTAAATTTAAAGCTTCGATTGGTGAAATTTCGCTTAAATTTAAATTAGTAACTTCTTTTTCGATTTTTGATTCTTTTTTTACTACTTCAACATTAATTTTTTTATCTCTTTTTATTTCGGTTTGTTCATAAACGGTTAAGATATTTTTTGCTCGATTAATTAGATTATCAGGTAATTTAGCTAATTTTGCAACATGAATACCATAACTTTTATCGACACTACCTTTTTTTATTTTATGTAGAAATGTTAGTGTTCCATCTTCTTCTTCTGCTGAGACGTGAATGTTTTCTAGTTTTTCCAATGTATCTTCTAAATCAGTTAACTCATGATAGTGTGTTGAGAATAGTGATTTTGCTTTTATATTATTATGAATGTATTCGATGATGGCCTGGGTGATGGCGATACCGTCGAATGTTGCAGTTCCCCTACCTAGTTCATCAAATAGTATCAAACTGTTTTCAGTGGCGTTTTGAATTGCGTAATTGGCCTCATTCATTTCAACCATAAATGTCGAATCCCCACTTACTAAGTCATCACTTGAACCGATGCGTGTAAATATTGCATCAACAATTGGAACAGTTGCTTCTTTTGCTGGTACGAAACACCCTATTTGAGCCATTATAACGGCAATTGCCAGTTGTCTTATATAAGTTGATTTACCAGACATATTAGGTCCTGTTATTAGTTGAATATTTACATTATCTTTTAGAATTATATCGTTTGGAACAAATTCGTGTTCACTAACTTTTTCAATAATTGGATGTCTGTTTTCAATTATTTCAATGTAATTATTTATTTTTGGTTTAACATAACTGTTTTCTTCGGTAACAACAGCAAATGATCTTAAAACATCTATTTCACTAATTACATCACTGTTTTTTTGTAAGATTCTAATATAACTTTTTATTTTTTCTTTTATTTCACAAAACAAGTTATATTCTAGTTCTACTATTTTTTCTTCAGCATTTAGAATTAAAGCTTCTTTTTCTTTTAGAATTGGACTTATGTATCTTTCGCAGTTGCTTAATGTTTGTTTTCTATCATATCCGTATTCTTCTTTTACTAGGTTTGTGTTTCCTTTTGAAACTTCAATGTAATATCCAAACACTCTGTTATAGCCAACTTTTAAGTTTTTAATGCCAGTTCTCTCTTTTTCTTCGATTTCGAATTTTGCAATAAAGTCTTTTCCACCTTTTCGAAGATCTTTTAATTCGTCTAATTCAGAGTTATATCCTTCTTTTATGATATAGCCCTCTTTTATTGAAATTGGTGGATCTTCATGAATTGAGGAATCAATTAATTTGAAAAGATCTTCTAAATCATCTATTTGTTTGTCATATTTTAATTCTTTGAATATTTCATTTAATCTTTTAAAGACACTAATTGATTTTTTTAATTGTAGTAAGTCTCTTGCGTTACAGGAAGAAAAAGCAATTTTACCACTTAGTCTTTCTAAGTCATAGACCTCATCAAGTAAATCTTCTAGTTCTTTTTTTAATAAAAATTGTTTAATTAATTTATCGACCAATTCATATCTTCGCTCAAGTTCTTCTTTTTTTGTAATTGGATTTTCAATCCATCTTTTTAATAGTCTTGCACCCATTGCTGTTTTGGTTTTATCTAAAAGCCAAAGCAGTGAATGTTGTCTTTGTTTTAATCTTTTTGTTTCGGTTAATTCAAGATTTCTTTTAGTATGAACATCCATTTTTAAGACTTCATTTTGATTTTTGATTTCTATTTTTTTTAAGTAATCTAAATCTACTTTTTGAGTATGTGTTATATATGATAGTAAAAAGTTAATACTTTTTTTATGTCTTGCATCATTTACTTCTTCTGATTTTTGAAAGCTTACTTCATTTTCAAAAAAAGTAATTAAAACATTATATTGTTCTTTAAGTGTCTTTGTTATTTCAAAGGGAATTTCTTTTTCAGTTATTAGTTCTTTGATTGATGATGATAACACTTCGTTTATAACTGAGAAATGGTTTAGAGGGATTTCTTTTAAATAAATATCACCGGTTGTAATATCTGTATATGTTAATACATAAATATCTTTAAATTTATTTAATGAACCAATATAGTTATTGTCCTTTTCAAATAATGAATTGTTGTTTGTTATGGTTCCTCTACTGATTATTTTTACAATTCCTCTTTTCACAATTCCTTTTACGTTATTGGCATCTTCTAGCTGTTCGCAGATACCTACTCTATGTCCTAAATCAACTAGTTTTTCTATATATACTTCAGCTGAATGATGAGGAACACCACACATTGGAATTCGTTCTTCTAAGCCAGCACTTTTACCAGTTAGTGTTAGTTCTAATGTTTTTGAAACTAAAATAGCATCTTCAAAAAACATTTCATAAAAGTCACCCAAGCGAAAGAAAATGATAATATCTTCATTTTGAGATTTTATATCGATGTACTGACGCATCATTGGTGTCAGTTTTTCTTTGTTTACGTCACTAATTTTCATCAAATCACCTTCTTTAATTTTAGCAAAAAAAAAGAAATTGGTCTATAGCAAACCAATTTTTATATTTTGTATTTCATTATTTCGCAATTATCTTGCTCAAATTTAGCAATTCCTTCGAATGATCCTCTTGTTATTCCTCTAATTGCTTTACAAACATCACCGTGAGTGACGATTATAAGTGCTTTTTCCGGATATTTATTTTTTAAATCGTTTAAGAAGTTATATACTCTAGCAACAACGCTTTTAAATGATTCTGAATCAATTCCAACGATGTCTAAGTTCATATCGTACCATGAGTCAATATCAACTACGGAAACATCTCGATACATCATTGAGGCTGAGTCTCTTTCTTTTAGGCGATCATCAAAGATCATTTCTTTTTCTTTTATATTGATTATATTAGCAGTTGTTACTGTTCTTTTTAGTGGTGATGCTATTACTAGGTCATAATCAATTTTTTCAAAAAAAAGTGCTGCTTTGTTGGCCTGGCGAACTCCTCTTTGATTTATGTCTTCTTCGTTTACACCGTTGATTTGTTTTAATACGTTTGTATTTGTTATTCCGTGTCTAATAACATATAATTCCATATTGCACCTCATTCATATAAGTAGTCGATTGCTTCTTTAAAGTTATTGAAACCAATTATTTCAATGTCTAGATTGAATTTTTCTTTTGTTTCAAGTGCTGTTTCGTAATTGTATTCTAGTGGTACTAAGAAATAGTCCATTCCTTCTTTATCGGCACCGATTATTTTTAAATCAACGCTACCAATTGCACCGATATTACCATCGATATCAATGGTTCCGGTTCCCGCTATTTTGCCATCAATTTTTCTTTCTAAGTCTGTTAATTGATCGAATATTGTTAGTGCTGTCATAAATCCAGCTGAGGGTCCTTGTTCTGATTTATCATTTTTTATTTCGATTTTGGGTGTTGTGTCAACGTCATATAAATACGACATGACAATGCCCATTTTTTCTTCGCCCTCTATTTCGATAATTGTTGTTTTACTTAGGAATTTATCATTATTTCTAATAACTTCAAGTTGTATTTCGCCATTGCTATTTGTAATTAATTCTTTTAGTTCTTCAAAGGTTAAATTTTCAATTATGTCCCCTACTTCAAGATTTGTTTTGGCATCTTCTAGTATGTAGGTTATTAACATTTTTGATTCTAGTGAGTTTATTTCTTTTCCTGCTTCTTTAACACCATGGTATATAGCCATATTGTTTGCGGATCTTAATTCGAGTCTTGAGATATGATTTTGAAGTTCATAGTCCCCACCAGGAAGTTCTTCAACTTTGTGAATTTCCCACGATTTAAATAATGATGCATATAATAATATTGGGATTCTTCCTCTTCTTACTGAAACGTAGGTTTCAAAAAATGTTTCGTTTGATTTGTTTTGATTTTCAATATATATTTTTTCTTCAATTCCGTTTACACCACCTGGTGATGTAGTGTAATAAGGAAGTGGTATTAATAATATTGTATATATTAGTAAAAATATTAAGTGTTTTTTTCTTTTTAAAAGAAATTTTTTTAGCTTTTTAATAATACCACCTCTTTTTTTATTCAGTTGCTCCAAAATTTGTTAATGATGGTGCCCAATCATCATTTCTATGTGCTTGTGCTGACATGTTAAATGTTATTGAAGTACCTGGAGCAATTGTGCCGTTACCTGCACCATTTGAAATTATATAGTTAGCTCCTGAAGTTTGTATATTACATCCGATTGGATTAGTGACATTGAAGTTACTCATTGCGCCTGGACCGATTGTAAAGACCCACGAACCGATGCTTACACTTCCGTGACCATTTGTAACAGTAACTTGAATTGTATGAGTTCTTACACCACCTTGTACAGTTGAGCTAATTGATACTGTTGATACACTCATTGTTGCTGCTAAGTCGATAAATGGTTCTAAGTTTGCTTGAGCAGCGATGATATTAGCCTCGGCAGCATCAACTTCGGCTTGAGTATTTTCTTCAGTAACAACATTGTTATTAACCACAGTCATATATGTAGACCAACTAGCGGGTGTCCAATCACCTTCATCAACAGCATTTAATGCTATATTATAGTCAGTTAAATCAGCTTTTAAAACTAAGCTTGCTTGAGCAGCTATTATATTAGCCTCGGCTGCATCAACTTCGCCTTGAGTATTTTCTTCAGTAACAACGTTGGCCTGGACGACAGCATCATAAGTAGACCAGCTTGCTATTGTATAGTCACTTTGCGTAACAGCAGCTAATGCTGCGTTATAAGCTGTTAAATCAGCTGGTCCACCTGGATCGCCTGGGTCACCTGGATCGGCAACACCAAAACTTAGTGGAAAGTTAACTGAATGATATTGATACATTAATCTTATGGTAAAATCTTCTTCTGGGAAGTTATCATTTGTAATTGGAATTGTAAGTATAACATATGAATCAATGCTTGATGTTGGTTCAACAGCAAAAGATGTATTAATAGTTGTAACATCATTTATAACAGCATTTTCACCAAGTTCAATTGCTTCATTTCCATATCGAATCACATTGTTAACTTTATCAATTACTAACAATTTAGTTGTAGTATCATAAAAAACAATTTGGAAACAGTTTTCTCCACAATCGTTTATTTCAGAAACTTTCTTTATATTTAAGTCATCATTTACGATTGATAAAACCATTGATTGTTTTGTTAAAAATTCTGTTTTCAAACCAGTTAAATTATAACTGTGTCTAACATTTACTGTTAGTTCTAAAACTAAAAACATCATAATTGAAACTAATGTAAAAGTAACAATTAATTCAACAAGTGAAAAACCTCTATTATTTAATTTTTTCATATTTCACCTCTTATAAAAAGTTGATTGAAGCATATTCGCCATTTGTAAATTTGATAATAAGTCGATACCCATCGTGTTCTCTATCAAAAATAATATAGCGCATTATTGTTCTAAGACCACTTGGAAAGTCAGCACTATTTTCAACATTACTTTGAAAAGTTGTGATGTTTTCTTTTACAAAATAAAGCTTTTCAATTTCTAAATCAGTTATTAAACCTTGACAGTAATCGGTATTTTGAACGATTGGACATGTTGTTAAATCCAAATATACATTATCATTTTCCAGTTCATTAATAACTACTCCAAAATCGTTATTTAATAAGAATTTTTTAACTTCGTTTGATTTATAAAGTCCGCTTCCGGTATTGTAAATGAAAGTTACTTCATAATTATCAAAAACATTGTTAAATTGAATAAAAAGATAAAAAAGTACTAAACTCACAAAAGTTATTACGATTAAGGCCTCGGTCAGTAAAAAGCCTCGATTGTCAATTTTCAAAAAAATCACCTTCTCCACTAGTATTTATCATAATAATATTATATAATAGTTTTAGAATAAATGCTAGCAAAAAGTATTAAGGGGTTGTATTATGGAAAGAAAATTTAATTTTGACAGTATGCCGGTGGTTGAAGTTGTCAATGAAATATTAATTGATGCAAGTAAACGCGGAGCTTCGGATATTCACTTTGATCCGCTTGTTAATAATATGATTATTCGTATTAGAATTGACGGTTCATTGATTAATTATGCTGAAATTCCACCGACTATTCAAAAGAATTTAATAACTAGAATAAAGATTATTTCAAGTATGAACATTACTGAAACAAGATTACCGCAAGATGGTGCTGTTAAATCTAAAATAGATGACGTTGCTATGGACTTGCGTGTTTCTTCTATACCTACTAGTAATGGTGAGAAGATAGTTGTTCGTATTTTGGACTATAGCTTAAGTGGTAGTGGTATTGAAAGTTTAGGTTTTTCTGAAGATAACTTTAGAAAAGTTTTAAAAGCTATTGCTGTACCTAATGGAATTATATTAGTTACTGGTGCTACTGGTTCCGGTAAATCAACTACAGTTTACGCAATTTTACAAAGACTTAACAAAGAAGGTACAAATATAATTACGGTTGAGGACCCGATCGAGATGGATATTGAAGGAATTAACCAGATTCAAACTAATAGTGAAATTGGTTTGGACTTTGCAACTGCACTTCGTTCTATTTTGCGTCAGGACCCGAATATCATAATGGTCGGAGAGATTCGTGATACGGAAACCGCAAAAATTGCCGTTCGTGCCTCTATTACTGGTCACCTTGTTTTATCTACACTGCATACAAATGACTCACTTAATACAATTGAGAGATTACTGGATATGGAAGTTGAAAGATACTTGCTTTCAAGTTCGTTAACAGCGATTATTTCGCAAAAACTTGCTAGAAAACTTTGTGATAACTGTAAGGTTGAAAAATCAACAAATGATTATGAGAAAAAATTATTTAATCGTATCTTGAAAAAAGAAGTTGATAAAATATATGTAAATGAGGGCTGTGAACAATGTGGCCAAGGTTATAAAGGTCGTATTGCTATTCAGGAAGTTCTTTTAATTAACCAACCAATTAGAGATGCAATAAGCTCAGGTGTTAGTAAAGAAAAGCTTCGTGAGTTAGTGTTTAAAGCGGATGTTACTACTCTACTTCAAGATGGTTTGCATAAGGTTCAAAATGGTATGACTACGATGGAAGAAGTATTAAAGTTAATGGAACTTGGTGATGCTGAATCTGATGTTGTTGATTATAACTTAGAAACTGCTATAAAGTATACCGATATTGCTCAAGAAAAATTTGATGAGAGAAAAGTTGATAGCAGACATATTCCTAAACAAGAAGCTGAGACAGCTGAAACTCCTAAAAAGGAAGTAACTCCAAAAGTGACTCCTGAAAAAGATGAGTTTAACTTAGATGGCGTTGACTTAGAATCATTAGAAACTTTAGAATTATAACACCTTAGGGTGTTTTTTTTATGAAAAAAACAAGCATTGCTTGTTAATCTATCATATAATCTTTTAGTTTTTTGGCGCGTGATGGATGTTTTAGTTTTCTAATTGCCTTGGCCTCAATTTGTCTGATTCTCTCTCTTGTAACACCAAACATCTGTCCAACTTCTTCAAGCGTTCTTGATTTTCCATCTTCTAAACCAAATCTAAGTCTGATAACTTTTTCTTCACGATCGGTTAGAGTTAATAAAACACCACCAATTTCTTCTTTTAAAATTTCATTTGTTGTATATTCCTCAGGTCCCATGTTCTGTTCATCTTTAATGAAATCACCTAGGCTTGAGTCCTCTTCTTCACCAATTGGTGTTTCTAAACTAACTGGATCTTGTGAAATTTTATAAATTTCTCTAATTTTTTCAACAGAAACATCCATTCTCTCAGCAAGTTCTTCTTCTGATGGTTCTCTGTTTAATTCTAGTGTCATTTGTCTTTGAATACGTGCCAATTTATTAATTGTTTCAACCATATGAACTGGAACACGGATAGTTCTTGCTTGATCTGCTATTGCTCTTGTTATTGCCTGTCTAATCCACCATGTTGCATAAGTTGAGAATTTATATCCTTTAGTAATATCAAACTTTTCAACAGCCTTCATTAGACCTATATTACCCTCTTGAATAAGATCAAGAAAAAGCATTCCTCTTCCCACGTATCTTTTGGCAATACTAACAACAAGTCTTAAGTTTGCTTCAGCTAAAATTGATTTTGCTTCTAAATCACCATCGATAATTCTATTTGCTAAACTTAACTCATCTTCAGTAGTTAATAGCTTAATTCGTCCAATTTCTTTTAAGTACATTCTAACTGGATCATTAATATTCAAATCTTTTGTTAAAAAATCATCTGATAATACTTTTTTTTCATCAACTTCTTCTTTTTCATCAGTGCTTTCTATTTTTATGTTATTTTCGGTAAAAGCATTATATAAATCATCAAGTGCATCTGCTTCAATTTCAAGACCTTTTAATTCTTTTGCTAACTCCTCATATGTTAAAAACCCTTTTGATGATCCTAACTTAATTAAATCTTCTTTTCTTTGTTCAAATGTTTTAATTACTTCCATTAAATTTTCCCCCTTTTAACTTTTGGCTCAATATCGTATTCAATCATTCTTATTTCTGTCTTTGATTTTAAGCGAACTAAAGATTTAGCGACAAGTTGTCTGACGCCTTCTCTAGTTATACCCATAATTTTGCCAGTTTCCTCAAGTGTTTTTTCAATACCATCATCAAGACCGAACTTTATTCTAACGGCTTCTTCTTGTCTTTTTGATAAAGTTGATAATGCTTTTTCAATTGCTGGTCTTTTGTCCTTTTCAATTAAAATATCTTCAGGAAGTGGATTTATATCAACTTGAAAATCTTCAATCACAGTATCTTCATCTTCATTAAAAATATTAACGTTAAGACTAGTTGGTTTTTCGTTTATTTTTTTTAAAAAACTTATTTTTTCAATACTAATTCCTGTCTCTTCAGCTATTTCAAAATCTTCAGGTTCTCTTCCTAGTCTATGTGCAAGATCTTTTGATGTAACAATAATTTTACGCATTTCATCACCAAGGTGAACTGGAATTCTAATCATTCTACTTTTATCCGCTATTGCTCGGATAATTGATTGTTTAATCCACCATCCAGCATAACTTAAAAATCTTGTTCCATGTGATGGATCATACTTGCTAGTTGCTTTTATTAAACCAATGTTTCCTTCTTGAATTAAGTCCGCAAATGACAAACCTTGTCCAACATAGTTTTTAGCAACCATAACAACATACCTTAAGTTTGCTTTGATTAATATGTTTCTTGCTTCTTCATCGCCTTCTTTGATTCTTTTTGAAAGTTCAATATCATCTTCTGGCGTTAAAAGTGGTACTCCTTTAATTGTTTCAAAATATGCATTAATTACATCTTTTGTTTCTAAATCTTGGTTGTAAAATGCTGCTTGCTTTTTTTTATAGTAAGCAGAATACTCCTTGTCTTCTTCTTTCAGTTTCATATAGCTTTTCCCCCTATTCGCTACTTTTTAATAACCTTATTTTTTCAGCTATTTCATTTTTTTTGTCTAAATCTTTTTCACTTTTCATTTTTTCTTTTAGTCCGTTTAGTTCATATTTTAAATTGTATTCATTAATAACGTTGATATAGTCCTCTATTTCTTCTTCACTGTATTCTTCGTTTAAATCAAGTTTCATAACATCTTTTAATGTTTTTGTCATTTTTTCGTTATCTGAGACAATTGAAAATATATCAGCTATTTCGATATAGCCATTTTTTTCTAAAAATTCACTTATTTCAATTGCTAGCAAACGATATTCATAAGATGGCATGAAGGTTATTTTTCTTCGATACATTTTTATTACTTCTTTGCTTCTAAGCATATAATATATTAAGTATTTTTCAGCAAGTGAATATTTATTTTCTCTTGGTTTTTCAAAGATTTCTTTTTCAACTTTTTCTTTTTTTGAATCTTTTATTTTATTTTTCAAAAATGTTATTTCTAAATCTGTTTCTTCACTTAATTTTTTTAAAGTAATTGTTTTTAAAACTTCATCGTCGATTTTATTTAGTTCTTCTAAAACGGCATTAGCATACTCAGCCATATCAGTACTATTATCTAAGTTTTTGTTTTTTTTCAAAACATCTATTTTAAAGTCAATTGCACTTTCTCTTTTTTCTAGTTTTTCTCTAAATTTTTCAATGCCCTTTTCTTTTATATAGTCATCTGGATCTAAGTTATCTTCTAAGCGTACAACTTTTGCAGATATTCCAACTTTGTTTAATTCATCGATACAAGATAAAGTAGCTTTCTCTCCTGCTTGATCTCCATCGAATAGTAAAATAACTTCACTGTTTAGTTTTTTAATAAGTCTCGCTTGTGTTAGTGTAACGGCTGTCCCCATTGTTGC
>SKGW01000021.1 GCA_007117285.1 Bacilli bacterium | reverse complement strand
TTAGGTAATTATCAATATTGTCGCCACCCATGCTTTCAATAACTTTGTCATCGTTTAATATAATCCCATTTAAAAGGTATTTTTTTAAGTCTTCTTCTTTTTCTGAATCGAGAAAAGCTTTTTGATAAAATATACCGGCAACTTTTTTATCAAGTTTTGATGAGGCGTATAACATGTATATAAATAATTGCATTTTAAGTCCGCTTAAATAAGCATCTAAATCTATTTTTACATTGCCTGTTTTGTAATCGACTATTCTAACAAAATTATCTTTTACATCAATTCGATCAATTATACCAGTTAATTCAATTTCTAATTTATCCCCCTCTAATAATAAAGGGTCTTCTTTTATGTTGTACTCTCTTTTTTCAACTATATATTTATTATCAAGAAGTTCTTTTTCTATCTTTTCATACAGTTGAGGAAATGATGCATATATTTTTTCTAATAAAAATGTTTCTTTTGTGTTTAGGTTTTTAGAAAAATTGTTTTTAACACTTTCTAAATCATTCTCTTCTGAAAATGATGCTTCAAATAATTTGTGAATCAAATTTCCTATAAAGGCCAGATCAAACTTTTCTTCAAATGTTCTTAAGTTTAAATCATAATTACAAAAATAACTAAAATGACAGTTGTTAAAGTTTTCTGTCTTTGATGCACTTAATTTAATTGATGAAAATTCTTTATTTAGTTTTTTAGTTTTTAAAATATTATTTGCTTTTTTTATTTTTTTATCTAAATTAGGAATTTCTTGTGATTTGGAAAGTTTAATTTTTAATGAGTTAACAAGATATTTATAGTCATCAAGCGTGATTTTTTCCTCGTTTTTAATTAAATGTGAGGGACTTTGCTTGGCCTTTTCATTATTAACTTTATGATATGAAACCGAAAAAGCTCTGTTTTCTAAATCAAAAAGCTGAAGTTCAAATTTATTTATTTTTTTCACAGTATCATAATCTAAATACGCTTTTGTTTTTTCAATATCATTTAACAGTACTTTTTTTGAGTATTTATAGGACAGGCTCCCTTCGCTAGCTCCAAGGAAGAATATATATTTATAATTAGTATTAAGTAGTTTTGAGAAGTCAATTATGTCAATACTATT
The DNA here is from genome assembly GCA_007117285.1 of Bacilli bacterium. Classification (GTDB taxonomy): domain Bacteria; phylum Bacillota_I; class Bacilli_A; order RF39; family UBA660; genus CSBR16-174. The sequence goes on along the minus strand of SKGW01000021.1, from coordinate 5,733 downwards.
GTTATATTCAACTAATATTTTTTGTTTTTTCATTTTTTTCAAAAGTTCTTTTAAAAGTTCTTCTTTTTCAAAAACTTCAAAGTAATTATCAACTAAATTTAAAATTGTTTTAGTATCTTCATTTTCATTATTCTGAAGAAATAATAAAACATCTTCATAAATGTTAGTACTTTTATCAATAATATTTAAAACTTTATCAATTAAATTATTATTAATTTCTTTTGGGAGATTATAATTTAAGTTGTTTGCATTAAAAATCAAGTCTAAATATCCTATGTATTGATCTAAATTAGTTGAGCAAATTGCAAAGTCATCATAACTAAGGTTGTTTTCTCTTTTTATTTTCTCTATTTTATTAACAACAATTAAAAGTTCTTCATAAGGATCATTAGCACTAAAACAAAATGTTTCTTTTTGTTTTTTTTCAATACATGACCCATTATCAAGATTTAATTCAGTTTGCATTTTTTTTACAAATTTACTGTTACTTCCATACAAAAATATTTTTTTGTCAGCTTGTATTTTTGATATTGCACTTATCTCTTTTTTTGTTTCAAAAAAAACGTCAACAATAAAAATATCTTCATCTAATTCAATATCTTTATCATAGAACTTTGTAATGTCTTCCCACTTTTCTTCATAATTTTTTATAACAAAGTCAACTTCATCTAATATTTCTGAAGTGTAGTTAGTTCTTATTAGTTCATTCATTCTTCGTTCTTTATATATTTCAAATAGTTCATCTAATATTTCAATTTTAAATAAATTAAGATTTTTTAATTGTTTGTTTTCTGTGATTATTTTTAAAAACTCGAGTTTAACTTCTAATTCAGAGGTTTCTTTTTTAAATAATTCTTCCAACGTTAAAACAGAAATAAAATAAGGTATTTTTATTTCCGATAAAACTTTTTTATATTTATTTTTATTTTCTTTTGAACAAATAATTATACTGTCTTTTTTTAACATTTTTTTTATTTGATCAACTGCAAATGGTTCTTCTATATTGAAAACGGTCATTTAATCACACCCTATCTAAATTATAATATATATTTGATAAACAATAAAGAAAAAGTATTAAATTGCTTAATACTTTATCTAAGTGTTGGATATGATTTTCCTTCTTCGATTTTCCAAGTGTTTTCAAAATCCCAATTTTCAAATGAGCTTTTCTTTTTCATATCTGTAAATGTTTTACTGATATCAGAATATATTGCATCTACTTCTTCTACTCCATAAAATGAGTTAACTATTTGAAATCCGGTCGGAGTTCCCATGTTAAAATGAGCGAAGTTATCTGCTTCGGTTTGAATTGTTGCGATTGAATAACTATTTTCAATTATTCCTGAATTAATATCGCTTATGCCGATAAAACCAGCAACGTAACTTATTGAAGTTACTTCTGCTTTGCTGTAGCAATTTTTTATTGATATGTTGTTAACGTCACCTATAAATCCGGAAATAATAAGCTCTCCTTTTATTTTGCCAGATACAATGCTTCTTTCAAAAAATGCATTAGTTGCTGTTCCAACAAAACCTGCTACATATGATTTTCCTTCTACTGAAACAGAAGAGGTTGAATCATTGATTTTAACATTTTCACCATAACCAACAAAGCCTCCAATACGATCCGTACCCTTTATTTTTCCTGAAACAGTTACATTATTGATAGTTACTTCATCCGCTCTGGCAATTATTCCACCAACATAACTACTTGCTTCTATATCGACAATGAAGTTTATGTTTTCAAATTTGGCTTCATTAACGTAACCAAAAATTCCTTTATTAGAATTCCAATCCACATAAGTATCTCTTTCATCCAAATAACCATCAAAGAACTCTTCTAGTTCTTTTAAAGTTTCGTCATCTTCATCTTGGAGTTCCTCATCTTCATATTCTTTTATAAAAGAAATTTTAATATTTTTAATTGTATACCCTTCGCCATCTATTTCACCAGTGAATGGGTTTTCTTCATTTCCAATAGGAGTCCACTCTTCGTTTAATTCTATATCATTTACCAAAAAATACTTCCCATTCATATCTGCTTTCAACGTTGTTTCATATTTTCTTCCTTCTGCAAATATATGTTCTTCTTCACTGCCAATTTTACGCAACTCTTTAGCTGATGTAATTGGAATAAAGCCTTCATTAATTTTATCGATAATTAATTTGTCATCAAAAACGTTTGCTCCAAGCATACATTCAGTTCTAGGAAAAGTTGACATTTTTAATTCTTCTTCTCCAAAATACATCATGGCGCAACTTGTTCCATCGTGAACCGCTATTGCAACATCGCAGTTTTTAGCAATTGCAATTTGACCACTGTCTGGAACTGGTCCTTCGTATTCAAAATCACTATCAGTTATTTTCCCGAAAACAATATTAATTAATTTATCTTCGTTAGTGCAGTTTTCTTCTGAGGCACTCATTAAATCACGTGCATCATCAATTAATGTTCGTTCTTTTTGATCTTCTTTCACGAATAAAAGTGGTAAAAGTGCAAACAATAATACAATTGGTATTAAGAAAACCAATTTGCGTTTGTCAAATGTTCTAATCTTTTCTTCAAATTCACTAACTTTTTGGACGAATGTTTTTTCCATATTCAAACCCCTTATCTTAAATAATTATAACTTAATCAATCTAAATCGGCAAGTCTAACACTGACGAGTTTACTAACTCCTGATTCTTGCATTGTAATTCCGTAAAGCAAATCGACAAATTCCATTGTTTTTTTCTTATGTGTAATTAAAATAAACTGTGTTTTACTCTTTAATTTTGTAATATATTCTCCAAATGCTTCAACATTAACATCATCTAGTGCTGCTTCAACTTCATCAAAGACACAAAATGGAACTGGTTTTGTTTTTAAAATTGCAAAAAGTAAACTTATAGCTGTAAATGTTTTTTCTCCTCCAGACAAAAGATTAATATTTGATAATTTTTTTCCAGGAGGTTGAGCAACTATTTCAATTCCAGTTTCTAAAATATTATTAGGATCAGTCATTTCTAAGTAGGCCTCGCCACCTTTGAATAGTTCTTTAAACGTTGACTTAAAGTTAACTTGAATTTTATCAAATGTTTCAACAAATTCTTTTTTCATTACTTTGTCTAATTGTTCAATTATTTTAAGCAAGTTATCCTCAGAATCTCTTAAATCTTTTTTTTGTGATGTTAGAAAAACATACCTTTCGTTAACTTCATCAAACTCTGCAGGTGCATTTAAATTAACAAAACCTATTTTTTCTAATTTTTCTTTTGATTTTGAAACAACTTCACGTATACTTTCAATTTCATCTGTTATTTTATAGTTATTATAAGCATATTCAAATGTAATATTATATGTTTCACTTAAATAATTTAAGCTGTTTTCTAATTTAACATCTAGTCTATTAACTTCTATTTCTAAGGTTTTGGCTAGTTTTGATTTTTCAAAAAGTTCATGATTTTTAATCTTATAATCTCCTTCTTTTTCAAGAATATAAGAATCAAGTTGATCTTTTTTATTATTTAAATTGACAATTTTATGATTTATTTCATCTTTTTGTTTTAAAGCATCATAATACTTTTGAATGATTTTTTCTTCTTCTTTGTCCAAGTTAGAAGAAATTATATTATCAACACCTTTTAATTCATCTAAAATAACATTTACTTCTTCTTCATACTTTTTAATTGTTTCTTCTAAAGTAGTTAATTTTGACTCATATTTTGCAACATTACTTTTGTTTTCAAATATTTTACTTTCAATATCTCTATATTCAAAGTCAGTTTTATTAATTTTTTCTTCTAAAGTCTTAATATTTTCATCATTCAATTTTAATTTTAAAATACTTTGTTCAAGTTCAATTTTTTCGGTAATAAGATTTTGGTGTTTTACTTTACCACCTGTTATTGAACCACCAACATTTAAAAGTTCTCCATCTAATGTGACAATTTTAAATTTATAGTTTAATTTGTTTGCTATATTATTTGCGTTATCAATATTATCAACAATTATGACACGACCTAAAACATTTTCAACTATATTTTTGTATTTTTTATTATATTTTATTAGTTTTGATGCAACATCAATAAATCCCTTGATTCCTTTAATGTTTTCAATTACTTCACTATCGACGTTTCTACTTTCAATAATATTCATAGGTAGAAAAGTAACTCTACCTAAGTTATTAATTTTCAAGTAATTAATTGCTTCTTTTGCAACATCTTCATTTGTAACAATTACGTTATTTGAAGCAGCACCTAGTGAAGTTGTAATTGCAATGCTATGACTCTCATCAACCTCAATAACACTCCCCAGTGTGCCCTCAACACCTTTTAGCGACTTATTATTCAAAACTTTTGCAACCGATGCAGGCATGAAACTATTGTTATCGATACTCTCTTGTAGTCTTTCAATTTTGTTTTTAAGAATTTGTTCTTCTCTTAAATAACCAGAAAGTTCAATTTGAAAGTTATTTTTAAGCTCAATAAACTCATTTATTTTATTTTCTAAACCATCTTTTTTTTCAATTAAATCTTCTATATTTTCATGAATTGTTTCTTTTTCTTTATTTAGTTTTGAAATTTGATTTTTTAATTTCAATTCATTCTCTTTTAAAAGTACAACATTATTATGTAATTTTTGTTCATCAACTTTGTATTTTTTTCTTTCAAGTAAAATTTGCTTTTCACTATTTGTTTTTTCAACTAAAGTAATTTGATCTAACATTTTTTGTTGAATAACAACTAATTCTTTTTGAATTTCTTCTAACTCATGCTTTTCTTTTGTTAGCGAATTTTCATTAACAACATTTAAATTATTAAGTGTTATTAATTCTTTTTCTAAAATATCAAACTTTTTTTGTTTTGATTTATATTCTTCGTTTATATCATTAATGTCTTTGGCCAGAAGAGCGATTTCTTTTTCAGTCAAATCTTTTTTTAAATCAATGTATTTTAGTGCTTTGTTTTTTTCACGTTCTAGGGGCTTTAGCCTTGATTCTATTTCAACTATTATATCTTCAACTCTTATTAAACTCTCATTTGTCTTATCTAATTTTCTAAGTGTTTCTTCTTTTCTTTTTTTATACTTTAAAACACCAGCGGCCTCTTCAAAAATAATTTTTCGATCAGCTGGTTTCGTTGAAATTATATCTTCTATTTTTCCTTGACCAATTATGTTAAAACTTTCTTTTGCTATTCCACTATCTAAAAGTAAATCTGTTATATCTTTTAAGCGACATTGTTGATTGTTCAAATAATATTCATTTGTTCCATCACGATAAACTTTTCTTTTAATAGATATTTCTGTATTGTCAATTGGAACGTATTTATCGCTGTTGTCAAAAACTAATGTAACACTCGCAATATTCGCTGATTTTCTTTTTTTAGTACCTGAAAAAATAACATCTGTCATTGAATAACCACCACGAAGTGATTTTACAGATTGTTCCCCTAAGACCCATCTAACAGCATCAACTATATTACTTTTGCCGCTTCCATTCGGTCCAACTATTCCCGTTAAACCTTCATCGAAGTTTATCTTAGTTGTCTCGGCAAAAGATTTAAACCCTTGTGCTTTTATTTCTTTTAAATACATTGTCTCACTCCTACATTGACAAAAAGGCACTAAGATAATCCAATAAATTATTTATTGTGTCATATACATAGTAAACTCTGTCTTTCAAAAATTTATTTTTAGCCTGTTTAACATGAATAACCAATTGTGTTTTTTCTTCAATTTTAACATCATAT
>SKGW01000024.1 GCA_007117285.1 Bacilli bacterium | reverse complement strand
TTCAATTATTTTGTATTCATAATTTTTATACAAATATATGATTTCACGATATTCTTTTTCAGAATATGATTTTACAAATTTATTTTCAGGTCGTAATGTCTCCGATTCTATTGGATCTTTAAATGTTGGTGAGTCTAAATTTGAGGTTGCCAAATTAAAATCAATTGATCGATATTCATGTAACTGTCCTGCATACCAAGTTCTGCTATATGTCCAAGTAGATTTAGCAGTTTTATTAACGCTTGTTTCTAACCTAAATGCGTTTTCGCCATGAACTAGATTGCTAAAGTATAATTTAACGTAAATTGAATATACGGGATAGTAATCACCTAAATCTATTATAAGTTCTCCACCATTTTGAATGTGAAAATTTTCATTATAATTAATTCCATTATTAAAACTTGCATCACCATGACAGCCACTGCAAATAAATTCATAGTCCAAAGCACTATTTCCATACATTATATTTAATTCGTTTAACATAAATTGATTATCCGGGGATTTAAATTGAGTGAAATGAAGATATCTAATTTCCTCTATTATTTGATAATAGTATTTTTCTCTTTCTTCATAATTTTGAAAGTTATCAAATTCTTTCTGCCATTCCCCATATGATATTTTGTAATCTTCTAAATCATAATTATCAAAATGGAATTCACTTTTTTCTAAATATTCAAAAATTTCTTCCTCTTTATAACAAAATTCTTTTTCTTCCCAAATTAAGTTATTATCTTCAAATTTTTCGTCTTGATATTCACTAAATGCATTTAAATTAATTGGTATAAGTAATATTAGTAGTATAATTTTTTTCATGTTTCCTCCTTACTTTATAATATGAGGAGGAATATTTTTTTCCTTTAAAAAAGAGTAAAATTCAATTACTCTTTTCATTTTTTTATGACTGTTATTTTTCAACTACTAAAGTGGCAACCATAATATCATGTAGCGCTTGTTTCTTTTCTGTGAAGGCAGCCATAAGATATCCAATAAAAAGTGTAAATGCTGATATATAAGTAGCCAGTTCTCTTAGAAAAGCTTTTCCGAAAGTTATTCTCTTACCATCCATATCCGTTACTTTAATTTTCATCGCCATCTTTCCAAATGTTGCTTGTTTAGATGATGAGTGAAAAACTGAAACATACACCGTTAATAATATAAAATAAATAGAATTTTCTATGATAAGCATTGATTCTGAAAGAACAAGTTCATCAAGTTGAGCCTCGCTATACCCATTCATAATCATAATTGCAAAAATTAGTACTAACGCTAAAAAAGTTGCGCCATAAACTATTAAAGCATCTAAAATATATGCAACAAACCTTTTCCCGAATGATGCATAAGAAACCTTTGTATTATTGGTCCCTAAGTTATTGATTTCAGAATTATTACTAACAGTTGGTTCCACTGAGCCACCGCAGATTGGACAGAATAAATCTCCTTCCTTTAATGATGAGCCACATTTTGAACAAAACATACTATACCTCCTATTATTATAAGTATATATTTCATATGCAAAATATACAATGTTTTAACGTTTTTTTCAAAGTGTTTACATATTATATTTAAAAAAAGAGCTGTAGCGCCCTTTTGAGTAATCGTTTAGATTTTTTTAATCAGTTGGTATATCTGGAATTTCCCAATCAATGTAATTGGCAACAAAGTTTTCGAATATTTCATAATAATCATTTGAATCTTCAGCAAAAACACGCATTTCAATTTCAGTGTAGGCATTAGAGCTTTCACTGAATGGGGTTGGATAAAATAATCCGATAATGAGACTTGAACCATGCTCTTCCTGAAATTTAGTAAATGAACTAAAGTCATCACCGTTTCTAACGTAAGTATAAGCTTGTACTGGTGCACGCCAACCTTCGGTGTCAATTGGAATTATAGTAGCTCCAGTATAATGATTTCTAACTGACATTATTTGTTCAAAATTATCACCTATATGAGCATATCCAGTTGGAACTTCTATTTCATAATTTTCATTATTTAGTGGTTTAACAATGGCGTTTACATAACGATACCCTTCATAACCACCAGTTCCTTGATGAGTGCTAGGAACATAAACCGTAAGTCCCCCTAAATCAATAATGTTTTCTTCTTCTGTTTTTTCTACTTCTTCTACTTCATTTTCTTCTTGTTTTTCTTTTTCAACATCTTCAACGTTATTTCCGCAACCAACTAACATTAAAAATATAAATAATAATACTATTTTTTTCATAATTCCTCCTTTATAATTTTATTATAACATATTTTTAAAAACAAAAAAAAGAGCATAAGCTCTTTAGTTGGTTATCTTCGTCCAACGTGCGATGATAAGAAACCTGGGTCTGTTTGTGCTTTTGATGAAACAAGTCCTCCAAAAGTTCTTCCGTCTGTTTCATGAGCTGCTGGCATTCCTTTAGAACCACCATTACCTCTTGAGCTAACATGAGCTACTAGATCACTAGGATCTGTTTGTGCTTTTGATGAAACAAGTCCTCCAAAAGTTCTTCCGTCTGTTCCATGAGCTGCCGGCATTCCTTGTGCTGATGCACCAATAGGAAATACAAACAGTGCTAGTAAAAATAAACTTAAAAGTTTCTTCATTTTATCACTCCTTTCTTATAAGTAAGTTAATATATTTTAACAAAAAAATATGTTTAAAATATCACGTAATTGTGTTAAATTATAAAAAAAAACGCGATAATGCGTTTATATTCAAGTGGTGTCCCAGGAAGGACTCGAGCTTATAACTAACAATTTATAGATTCGGTAATTCTTTTATATTTTCAATTTAAAGCAACACAGTACCAGTTTTCATCGTGAACCGGATTGCCCCATTCTGGCATCTCTTTTTCTATTAGTTTCGGCCATATGCAAATGGTGAAATCAGCTTCTTGATATTCGTTTTCGATGGCGTAATATATTTTTATTGATTTTTCTTCATCTTTTTTTAAAGATTCTTTTACACCATCAGGTTGCTTGGTCGCATAGTTTATTGGTTCATAATTAGTAAATTCTTCGGTTTTTGATAAATAGGTTTCAGTTACAACTAATCGAAAATAATGCTGCCAAGGATTTTGGGGTGTGAATAATATTATTTTTTGAAGATTTTTCATTTCCATTTCTATTTCAAGAACTTTATGGGTTTCTCTCAATATATCTGGTAAATATTCTTCAGAGTTATCGAGAATTTCAGTTTTTTTAACATTTACAGCCATTAATTCATTTTGCCATTTCTCGCCCATTTCATTAAATGTTGCTTGAATATTATTTTCATAATAATTTGTTTTTTCTTCTTGGATTATTTTAACTATTAATATGTAAATAGTTGTTATTAAAACAATACTAAGTATTAATATAATTAACTTTTTTTTCATTTCTTTACCTCTTTTTTATCTTATCATATTTTGGTTTTTTTGAAAAGAAAAAGCAAGTTTTCTACTTGCTTTTATATTATTGTTAATCTAGAGGTGAACCACTGATTTGATAATATTTTACTGTACCATCTTCTGCTGTGACTTCTAAATGATAATCAGCGCTAATTGTATCACCATCAAAAACTTCATTAGCATATTGAACTCCATCAGTTAAGTCCCAAGAATCAAACATACGATAAGTTTGATTTGATCCATCATCAGACGCAATAACATATTTTAATTCTTCAAATGTTACGCATAAATCCGTACATGCAAGTAAACCAGAATTAACAGTAATACGACCGCGATCGCCAGTCATTGCAACATGATCTTCCCAAATATGCCACGCTGCAGTAATTATATTTTTTGTTCCCGCTTCATTTACTCCATCATTAACTCTAATAAGGCCAACTGAGCTACTTAAGACAACTTCATCTGTTACCATTGTAGCATTGCCATTTTCATCAATAATTGCTGCTATTACAGTATAATTGTCATCAATTTTGATATTAGCATTAATTGTCCAATTACCGCTGCCATCTGCTTGAACTTCTTGAGTAAAGTGTGTCGTTGGAGGACCGTAACCACCTCCTGATTCCGTTACTTCAACTAAAACGGTTTCATTAGGATCAGCAGTTCCTGTAATTGTACCGATTGCTGTTTCTCGATCAACACTTGTTATTACGACATTTCTCACAATATGTAAACGAGTAGTTGTCCCGTCACTTATTTCTACTTCATCACCAATATTTACTGAGTAAGCAAAACTAAAATAACCGGAAGCATCTGTCTCTTCAGTACCAACTACTGAACTATCTATCTTAATAGTAATTGCTGTTAATGGTTCCCAATCAAATCCTACGATAAAATTGTCATCAACATAAACAGCAAATGCTGGATTAACATAATGCCAATATTCAATTGTGCCATTGCCATTTTCATCACTGATTAATACATGTCCGTAATGATGTGGTTCTAGATTGAAATCACTTGTGAAATCAACGCTCCAATTACCAGTACCATCTGACATAGTATTTATATGAGGCAATTCATGAAAATCAACGCCATCTAAATATATTCTAACTTCAATTGGTGAATTTTCAATTGCTTTTCCACTAATGACATTAGTATCAGGATCAACAACTTCTACCTCTATATATTCTACTATAATAGTAACGGTTTCAGCGTTTTCTGTGTTTCTTACTCTAATCTCATCACCAACATGAAGACCATCCTGATATCCAAAATCTGATGAAAGATGAAAACTAAGGTGATCTTCCTCACCAGTATTAACTATTTGATTTATTTCTTCTTCTATACCACGCATCACTATTATTTCTAAATCAGTATTTTTTGGCCAAGAATTAAGATTTATATAACCACCATGACCACGTGATGCAACAACACTTGGTGCTGGTTGATGATCACCATCGCCGAATTTAGCTAGCCAAATAGCGGCAATATAATCTTCATCACCAGTGTGAGCACTTGCTTTAACTATAATAGTTGCTTCAATATCATGATTATCATTAGCTGACCAATCTGCATCAGTAATATTTAAATAACCACTTATTGTTATATATACATGATGATCATACTCGTCATGTGGTCTAATATCAGTAACGGCAAGATTTGCGCTCGTTACATTTTGACCAGTAAAGGCACCACCTAATTCAAAATCGATTGCATCTAATTCAGAATTAAATTGTTCAAAACCTAAAGACATTTCAAATTCTCTTTCAAAAGAAACATTAACATCATCATAAGGTTCTATCTCAAAATGATTTGGATGTATAGCAATTTCGTGAGTTGGGGTTTCAACAGAAATATAAGCACTTACATCTTCAGTACCACTATAAGCTGCTGAACCTATCGCCACAATATATCCATCCATATGACCAAATCCTTGATTATGTCTTGTTTCCCACTCTTCACCACTAATATTTAAAGGACCACTTATTGTAATGATTGCTTGATTATAGTTTTCGCTATCACGTTCAACATTTGTAATATTCAAACCACTTAAAATACCTTCGAGTCTAAAGTCTGTATTTTCTAAAGTTTCATTAAAATCACCAATCATAAGATGTAATCTAAATGTTTCATTAATAATTTCATCATCTTCACCATTGTATTGTTCAACATACAAGCGATCTGGATTAGCCCACATATCAGGTATGAATTCATCTAGTGGATATGATGTGTTATACCATAGTTCATCCCACCATGGAGCTTCATGATCTCTAATTAGGGTTGCATAGATGTAATTATCATCTGTAGTATGAATAATACCTTCACTTGCTGTTATAACCACCGTTGTTCCTGCAGCAAGTGTCTGTCCTACTTTAACTTCTAATTCAATTGACCATTGCATTACATTTAAATCTAAAACATCATCTAAATCCCCAAGAATCCAATTTGCATTTGGATCTAATTGAACGCCATTTAAATCAATTGTAATTTTTCGTCCAGCTCCCATTTCCGCTTCAAAATCAGCAATTGATTGAGGAACTTTGAAACTAATATAAGCATCTTGCAATTCATCTTGACCTTTATATAAATTGGTACTTTCATTTGCTTTAATTTCAAAATCATATAAGATTTTTCCGTAAATTATACCATCAACTGTTACATTTTCAAGACCAACACTTGGTCCTCCAAAATAAGCATTTCCAGTTATATGTACATCTGTTAGCGAAGTTTCAATGCCAATTATTTCAAAATTACCATCTATATGCGTGTTAGTAATTGATGTTCCACCTTGAGCATCAACGTCACCCTCAATTAATAAATTATTTGTTGTTGATCCAGGTGCTAAGAAAACATCACCAACTACTTTGAAATTATCAAATGTTACATCATCTGGAAATTGAGCAGGTGTTGCTTCATCACGTGGAATAAATTCAAGACTTAAATTACCTCTAATTTCAGTGTTTTCACCGCTACCTTGTAATGTAATTTTACTCAAACTTACTGGTATGATAACGCTTTCTTCATATATTCCTTCAGCAATATGAATTGTATCTCCCATTACTGCAACTTCTAAGGCTTTTCCTATTGTTGCATATGGACTTGATTCTTGACCATCACCAGTAGAATTATCACCGGTTACATTAACATATATATCAATTGGATCTAATGCAGTGATTACTAGTTGTCTAGTATGTGCATTATTTGTTCCTTCATCAAAATATAACATTAACGTTACATCATCTAACACTACATTCAATATCGAATCCAAATAAGCAGTCTTAACGATTAAATTATCGTTTGTTCCGCCATAAGGATTTTCAATAGAAGCTATTTCATAGTCATCTACAGATACCAAATCTCTAGTCCCATCATTTATTCGAGTTAATGACGAATCGTTAAGTTCGATTATCACATTGACATTCTCTGGATTATTTAGATAATAGTATTCTAAATCAGACCATAACGCTGCTTCAACAAATGAACCATCTTGCTTCGATTCATTAAACGTTGTTGTTGCTAATGCAAGTGTAATAATTGCTGCGTTAACATTAGTTTGATTTACTTCATCATCACCATAAACGGCTTGTGCCGCAGCAATGGCTGCTTCATAATCATTCATATCTGATTCTGTAACCCACATTTCAGTAGTTGATACCTCACTACCATCAACACTAACTACTACTGTTGTTTTATTTATATTAGCAGCATTTATTTCAGTTTCTAATTCTGTTTTATCGACATTTGCTATTACTT
>SKGW01000061.1 GCA_007117285.1 Bacilli bacterium | reverse complement strand
TTAATTGAAAAGTTTGATAAAAAAATTGATAGTTTTTCTGTTAGTGAAATTATCTGGAAAAATATATTATCTAGAAAAGGGAGGAAAAATGTTAGTAATGACACTGGGTATATAATGAATGTATAAATTGGTATGAAAATTATATTAATTAACGGTGTTAGAAGATTTATTTGAAAAAAATTATTTATTGTTATTGGAAGTGATGCTATAAAAGCAATGATTGATGTTGTTAATATTTTTTCAAAAAAATTGTTTTTTTTATTTATTATATGTTGTGTTTTTAAGAGAAAAAAACTAATTACAAAACTAAATTGAAAGCCAATGTCATAGATTAAAAATGGATTTATAATTAAAAGAAAGCTTGCTAATAGTACTAAAAGATTAATTGGTTTTTGCTTTAAGTTTAGTTTTTTGTTAATTATAAGCATTATATAAAAAAGTATTGCTCTTGTTATTGATGTTCTAAAACCTGTTAGGAAAAGATATAAAAGAAGTATCAGTATTATTGGAAGATCTTTTTTTATTGCTTTTTTCATTATTAATATTAAAATTGCAATGTGAGCACCTGATACCGCTAGTAAATGCAGTGTACCATTTATTTTATATGATTCTAAAACGTCTTCTTCTAAATTATTTTCACCTATTATAAAATTTGAAACATAGTTTTCACTTTTTTCAATGGAATTAATTCTTTTTTTTACATTGGTTTTTAATGTATAAAATATATTGTTGTTTTTTTCTATTATTTCGATTTGTTCTGCTTTTAAAATCCAAAAGATTTTTTTACTTTTTAAATAGTTCTGATAGTCAAATAAATTAAAGACTCTTGCTTTTTCTGGCTTTTCTAATCTCCCCCGAACTTTAATTTTATCTCCAACTTCTAGATCTATTTCATCATAAAAATGTACTAATACTTTTTCAGTACTTCTTAACGTTATTTTTGTATAATTAGTGTTATCTATGTGTAAAATGGTTCCTTCTAATTGAGTTTTCGTTTCATCTAGATTTGTTGTATATGAATTAAGGGAGAATAAAAAAAGGAAAAGACTAAACTTTAACCAGATTTTTAATTTGATCAAATGTTGCATTTCCTATTCCACTTACGTTTAGAAGATCTTCAATTTTTTCAAAACGCTGTTCTTCTCTATATTTTATTATGTCTTTTGCTCTAACCTCACCTATTCCCGGTAAACTTGTTAATTCATTTAATGAAGCTGTATTAATATTAATTAGACCATCATCTTTTTCAACTTCTTCATATTCAATAATTATTTTTTCAATTTCATCACCTTCATAAGGAATTATTATAACCATTTCATCAACAACTTTTTTACTTAAGTTTACATTAAATGTATCAGCATCTATTTTAAGTCCACCAGCTAAATCAATTACATCGATAATTCGAAAGTTTTCTTTTATTTGATAAACTCCTGGAGTTACTACTGCTCCTTTTATATCGACAAACATTTTTTCTAAAACTGTTTTTTCTTCAATAGATTCTTTAATTTCAACTTTTTTAATTGGTTCAACTTCTATTTTATTATCTGGTTCTTTGGCGAATGCTTTACTTATTAGAAAAATAAAGCAAAATATTAATAGAAAAAACTTCCAGTGCTTTTTTCCTAATTTAAAAAAATATTCATAAGACATTTTATCAACCTCCTATGAATATATAATTTTTTATTTTAATTTTTCCTTTGAATTATAATTAAATCCTTCGTAAATGTTTTCTGGTAGTATAAATAGACCTAACTCGTTTTTCTTTTTTACAGTTTGATTTTGCTCACCTTTTAAAATAAAGTCATAAAGTGCTGCTGGAAATTCACCTTTTATTTTTTGGTTAATTGTTTTAACTCTTTCGCTACCGTAGGCAAAATCATCATCTTTTTTTTCGGCAAAAATTCCTCTTGTTGCATCTGAGAAAAACCAAGTGTTTTTTTCTTCATCAAGTATTATATTTAATTTATGAAAAACTTCTGAATTGTCATCGCATATAACTGTTTCTGATTTAACTCCTATTTTTTCAAGCATTAGCTTATATATTTCTGGTATTGTTGAACATATACCGTATTTTTTTTCAAACAAGAAAATACATTCATCAAACAAATCAATCATATGTTTTTGCTTTCTTTTTTCGAGCAAATCATTGTCATAAGTGAAATTGTTAACGATATAGTTATATATAATTTTTGTTCGCTCCATTGGTTCAAATTTGTTGAAGCCAGATGGAAATATTTCTCTTAGAGTTTTTTCGCACAATTCCTCTATTTGCTTGTTCATTAAACACCTACTTATATTTTTTTGATTTTGATTTTTTCTTGCCTATTTTCAACACTAACACGAAGTACAATTGCAATAGCTACCAAAAATGATATTGTAAATGACCCTCCGTAACTTAGGAATGGTAGCGCAACTCCTGTTAATGGCATAAGACCAAAAAGACCGCCCATGTTTACTAAAATTTGCATTAGCATGTATGTCATTATACCGAATGCTAGGTATTTTCTTCTTATATTTTTAGAGGCCTTTGAGATAACGATCATTCTAATCATAATTGCTGTATATCCTAAGAAAATTAAACTTGATAAAGCTGCTCCGTATTCTTCTGCAATAATTGCAAAAACCATATCGGTATGTGGTTCGTCAATGTATGAGTATTTTTGACGACTACTACCGATTCCAACACCGGTAATTCCACCGTCATTAATTGCTATATAGGCATTACATATTTGGTATCCACTTACTTCGTATTTGGTACATGGCTTTAGAAAGTCAAAACGACTTATTTGATGTGGCTCTAGTATTCTCCCTCTAAATGCTAAGAGGCCCAGTACAAAAATAATTCCCAATACAAATAGTGCTCCTATATATCTTAATTTATCTTTTTTGGGTATTGGTGATATAAAAAATAATGTTGCAAAAATTGTTCCTATGATACTTGCATTACCAAAGTCTTTTTGAAAAAAAACGAGTATTGGTAATAACAGTGATAATAAAATTGCGATACCAATTAATTTGTCAGCGTTTTTTGAATTTTTTTGTTTTAATTTAGCATACCGTTCATAAAAAACAGCACCAAGTACAGCAACGAGTGGTTTTGCTATTTCACCGGGCTGGAAACTAAATCCAAATATATTCACCCAACGGGTTGAACCTCTATGCGATACTCCGTAAAAGTAAGTATATATAAATAGTAAAAAAAGTAAAAACCAAGCTAGTAATACATATTTGTTATATTTTCTGGTTGGAATTTGAAATACAAAAAAGCCAGCTGTAATACCAATTAAGAGCATTTGTGAATGTTTGAAAAAGTAATAGTATATTCCATAATCATATGTGCTTGCTTCTCTACTTGATGCTGTTACAATATTGAGTAAACCAAATAGAATCATGATTAAACATGCAAAAAATAATGGTTTGTCCATCATCTTAGCATCATTCACGAGATTTTTAACGATTTTTTTTGCCATGACCCTACTCCTTTTATATATCATAATAATATCATAATTATGTTTTTTTTAAAACGATTTTGTGGTAAAATCATTAAAGGGAGGTGCTAAATGTTTAAGCCTTTACACATTTTAGATGAAAAAGATAAACGTCTTAGAAAAAAATCTATTGATGCTATCTTACCTTTATCTAATGAAGAAAAAAAATTAATTAAAGATGCTATTAAACATCTTACTTATAGTCAGATTGAAGAAAAAAGCGAAAAATATAAATTACGACCTGGAATGGGTTTTGCTTTTCCACAGCTTGGAATTAATAAACGAATTGTCGTTATTGTTCATGAGATTGAGGATGGTACTTTTGATGAATATGTTGTTTTAAACCCTAAAATTGTCAGTCATTCGGTTGAGCGTGTTGCTGCTTCTGAGGGTGAAGGATGTCTCAGTGTTAACCGTGAGGTTGAGGGACATGTTCCAAGACATGCTAGAGTTACTATTGAAGGTATTGACCTAGACGGTGATAAGATTTCTATTAGAGCTCGTGGTGATTTATCGATTGCTTTTCAACATGAAATTGATCATTTAGATGGTATTCTCTTTTGGGAAAGAATTGATCCAAAACATAAGTTTTTCACTGAGGATGAAATTACTTTAATATAAAAACAAGAAAATATAATTTCTTGTTTTTTTAATTGTATTATATTATTTAAACTTAAAGTGATTCTTACTTTACTTTTACTTCAATTCAAAATCAATTATTTCGAAAATACTATTTTCAATTAAATTTTCAACTTTGACAATCATTTTAAAAGTATTAAAATCAGCTATATGAGTTTTAATATGAGCATTCTTGTGTTTTTCCTCATAAACAGTTACACTTGCACCTATATTGCTAAATTCAATGTTATAGGTCTCTAGAATTTCTTGTTCAATTATACTTTTAATTTCCTCATCAGTTGGAAGTGAATTAAAAATCGAAAATGCTGCTTTAATAACAGATTCATACTGTCTTAATTCAACTTGATTGTTTGAATCATATGTATCACCATTTTCATTTGTTATTTTATAAAGGCCGCTATCTTCATCAATCCAAGCTGTCATTTTTTCTGCAAAAACAACTGACACTTTATAAAAAGATTTACCGTCAATTTCTTCAACTTTTATAAATTCATAAGATTCATTTAAAAAATTTCTTTTGATCTCATAGCTTTCGAAAGTATTAATTATATCCAAAACAGAATTTGGATGGTAAAACTCCCTTTTCTCAGCCTCACCCTTGTTCCAAAAGCATCCTGTAAACAATAAAAGCATTACTAAAATTAAAATTTTCTTCATAATTCCTCCTATAGAAACAAATATGCAAAAACAATTGCTGAAATAAGTAATCGGTACCACATAAATATTTTAAAGTCGTGTTTTCTTAAATATTTTAATAAAAACTCAATAACAATAATTCCTGTTAAAAAAGAAACAAAAATTCCAACAAGGAAAATTGACATATTATTACTTACTATTTCAATTGATTCTTTATTCAAACTTTTATACAAAATAGCGCCTAGTGTGATGGGTGCTGATAAATAAAATGAAAACTTAGCACTACTCTCTCTATTTAGTTTTAAAAAACGGCCTGCTGTAATAGTTGTTCCTGATCTTGAAAATCCCGGTATTAAAGCAAATGCTTGAAAAATACCAATAACAAGTGCTCCTTTAAAAGTTAAATTTTCAATTTCTTTTTCATTGCTAAATTTCTTATCAACTAAATAAATAATAATACCCATAACTGCAAGTGCAGTTGCAATAACATATAAATTATCTCTAATTATATTTTCAATAACATCTTCGAATAAAACACCAATTAGTGCTGCTGGTATTGTTGCTATTACAATAAACCAAAACACCTTACCTACTTTATCGTTAATTCCTTTTGTAATTCCTTTTAAAACAATTTGTAAAAAATCTTTAAAGAAATAAACAACAATAGCGATTAGCGTTCCAAGGTGAACGGCTAAGTCAAATGAAAGAGCCATCTCACCTGTAATCGAAGGACCTATTTTAAAAATTTCTCTAGATATTATTAAATGAGCTGATGATGAGATTGGAAGAAATTCAGAAATTCCTTGGATTATGCTGAGTAATATAACACCAATCATTTAATGCCTCCTAATAAAAGTGAAACGAAAAACCCAAAATCAATTAATAAAACAGCGATTAGGGCCTGTCCGAAGACAACTTCTGTTTGGATTTGTGGGATTATTAAAACAATAATTGATGCAAAAATAATTCCTAAAATAGCTGTGTAAGTTGTATTTTGGTGTTTTTCAATTAAAAATTTCATTACTTTGGCAATTGTAAAAATTCCAATTAAAACGCCAATACCTAGAAAAAATAAAACAACAAAGCTTTCTAAAAACAAGTTTGGATTTGTTAAATTATTTAAAGTATTTATAATGTATTCATAAACGCCTAATAATATAAAAATAAATGATCCGCTAATTCCAGGTATTATCATAGCTGCTGCACCTAGAAATCCTGCAATTAAAATAATCATATAGTCCACAATACCCGGATTTGTAATATCTCCATTTCCGGAAACAGTCATTGAACCTAGAAAGAGGATTAGAAAAAATGCAATTGCAAAAGTTAAAATATTTTTGAAATCAAAACTTTTATTTGTTTTATTAAAAATATATGGAACTCCACCTAGTATAAGACCTATGAAAAAACAAATCGTCCATAATTCATAATCCTCAAAAGCAAAAGAAAGACCCTTTGCAAATGTAAGAATACCTACTATCATACCTATTCCCAAAATTGATAGAAACATTATATTTTTTTTAAATTCTGAAAAAAGTGTTGTCACTGATTCAATGATTTTTTCATAAATTCCTAAACTAACAGCTAGAGTTGCACCACTTAGACCAGGTATAACATTAGCTATTCCGATTATAAAACCAGAGATTAAGTAATAAAGTTTTTTCATTCAAACACCTCTTTTAACTTTAATAATTATAACATTTATCTAAAAAAAATGATAGAATTTTTCTCTTTTATGATATAATACACGGCAAGGAGTGATTTTATGGAAGAAGAAATTCTCTTAATTGAAGAAAATTTAGAAAAAAACCATCGATTAAGTAATGATCAATTAGTTTTTCTATTTGATTATCTAGAAGATCTTTTGTTAGAAAAAAACAGCATAGAATCAGCATTTAATCCGTTATTCACAGTAAACAATACTGCAATTGATGCAGTTTCGGATGACTTAATTAAAATGAGTAGTAATTTTTTTAGAAATATGAACGCGTATAATCGAATAAATTATAAAAATAACGATCTTGAATTTGTTTATAAAGTTATAAAGGATTTTTGGCACGTTAAACAGTTTTCTGACATTCAAAAAGATATTACAAATAAAGATTTTAATGAAAACAATTACGATAATTTTAAATCGTTCTTAATATGCGATGATGATCCGGCCTTTTATATAGAAAATCGAGATTTCATGCACAGTGAAACAGATGGTGTTTTGAAAACAAATAGATTTATAATTCAAAATATTGATCGCCCAATTATTAGAAATTTTGAACCATATATTTCTCAACTTCTACAAGAACTAAGAGAAAAAGAATGTAAGGCAAGTTTAATTGATTCCGACATAGTCGATAATTATATTAAAAAAAATAATTTAA
>SKGW01000081.1 GCA_007117285.1 Bacilli bacterium | reverse complement strand
AGGCCTTGGCTTGCGGTGTATGTTGTAGTTAAAAGTCCCGCTGAAAGTGATCCATGCATCATTCCGGCTGCTCCACCTTCACTTTGCATTTGAACTACTTTTACGCGATCAGAAAAAATATTTAATTTGCCCTCATTGCTCCATGCATCAATTTGTTCAGCCATTTGACTAGATGGTGTAATCGGATATATACCAGCCACCTCTGTAAAATCATAAGATGCTAAGCTACACCCGTAGTTCCCATCAATTACTTTTTTCATAAAATCTACCCCTTTTTTATAATTTGCTAATTTGTTCTTCATAATTTTCGCTATTTACAATATAACTACCAACAACAGCAATATCGGCATTTTGACATTTTTTTATAGTTTCATCATTAATTCCACCATCAACTTGAATCATAAATGCTAAGTTGTGTTCATGTCTATATTTTTCTAGATAGTCTATTCTTGTAACGGCTTCTTCTAAAAATTCTTGTCCACCTTTTCCTGGTTCAACACTCATAACTAAGACGACATCAATATCTTTAAGATATGGAAGCAAGTCTTTAATTGGTGTTGCTGGTTTTAAAGAAATTCCAACTTCAATGTTTTTTTCTTTAACATATTCAATTAATTCTTTTGTATTTCCTACTTCTAAATGAAATGTAATATGCGTTGGTTTTAATTTAGAATAATCATCTACATATTTTTTTACATCTTTAACCATTAAATGAACATCATATGGTTTTTTTAAAACTTTGGAAATGATTGTGTCGATTGCAAAGTTCCTAGTTTTATTTTCAACAAAATCACCATCCATAATGTCGAAGTGGAAAAAGTCAGCACTTGTTTTATTAAGTTTAACTAACTTTGGTATTAAACTTTCTTCAATA
Source organism: Bacilli bacterium (assembly GCA_007117285.1). GTDB lineage: Bacteria > Bacillota_I > Bacilli_A > RF39 > UBA660 > CSBR16-174. The sequence continues at coordinate 6,347 of SKGW01000081.1, read as the reverse complement.
CTTAAAAACGATACTGAAATCTTCATATTACACCTCACTTATAAATTTTAGGTAATTTTCATAACGACTTTTTAATATTTTGCCCGCTGATACTAGTTTTTTTATTTCACAATCATCTTCACGATCATGCATGCAATCACGATATTTACACTCACCTTTATATTCGTTAAATTCAATGAAATTATCACGAATGTCAGATGGGGTCATTTCTGATAATGAAAGAGCAGAAAAGCCCGGAGTGTCTGCTACTAGACCGTCTAAAATATCATATAATTCAACATGTCTTGTTGTGTGTTTTCCTCTTCCTAGTGCTTTTGATATTTCTGCTGTATTTATGTTTAATGTTTTTTCTAGTTTATTTAGTAAAGTTGATTTGCCAGCTCCAGTCTGTCCTGTGAAAACTGTAACTTTATTTTTAAAAATATTTTTTATTTCATCTGTTTCATTTGTATAAACATCATAACCGATGCTTTTATAGTAATGCATTATATTTGAAATTTCTGTTTTATCATCTAATAAATCTAATTTTGTAAAACAAATAACAGGTCTTATTCTATTAAATTCAATAACTGCTATTAATTTATCTAATAAGTTTAATGATAAATCAGGACTTTTAACACTTGCTACTATTACTGCTTGATCAACATTACTAACAAAAGGACGAACTAATTCATTTTTTCTTGGTAGTATCTCAGTAATAATACCATCTGAAACAACGACATTATCACCAACCATTGGAACGATGCCATCATTTCTGAATTTTCCTCTTGCACGACAAATGCTTTTTTTATCTAAATCTTGAACTGTAAAAGCATTACTTACTATTTTTACTATTTTGCCCTTATTCAAGTTCAGCGTCCTCTTCATATTCTTCTTCATCTTCCACTACATATGTTACTTGAATTGTTAATCTAACGCCTGAAGTTACAGTACTTCCAGCTGGTCTGCTTTGGGAAAGTATTTTTCCCTCTTCGGTTCCTTCTTTGAGATCAACTATTAAATTTACTCCATGTTTTGATGCAAATTCTTGAACTCCAGAAAGTTCCCAAGAACCATCTGTAAAGTCAGGATATTCAATTGTTACAATCGGTAGAACTAGTGTAATGACATCGCCAGGTTCAACTTTTGCACCTGGTTTTGGATTTTGATCAATTATTTCATTTTCTTCATAGTCCTCTGGATTTTCAACACTAATACGATCTGTAAAGACAACTAAATCTCTTACTTCTAATTGTGCTTTAATTTCAAAATAATTTTTCCCTTTATAGTCCTCTAACTCAATTCCAAGTTCACCTAATGAAGTAACTAATCTAACCGTTGTACCTTCTTTAACACTACGATTGTATTGTGGTACTGTTCTGACGACAAATCCAATTGGAACATCTGCGTTAAATTCTTCGGTTGTATCAATATCAACTTTTAATCCCGCCTCTCTGAGTGCTTTTTCGGCTTCGACTACTTCCATATTTGAAACATCAGGAATTACTACTTCTGGTATATTACTAACATTTGGATAAATTAAAACTAAATAGATTAGACCCGCTACTAACGAAAGACAAATAAAGATTAAAAAGCCAATTATTACATTAAGTGCTACATCAACTTTTGTTTTTGGTCCATCTTTTTCTTTTTTCATTTTTTTATCACCTGTTTCATGCTCTGGATATTTATAAACTATTCGCTCAACATTTGCATTTTCTTCCAACAAACAGTTTTGTAAGTCTTCATACATTTCATTTGCGTTTTCATATCTGTTTTTAGGATTTTTTGCGCATGCTTTTAATATTATATTTTCAATACTTTGTGGTATATCGGGATTTTTCTTTCTTGCACTTGGAAGTTGTTCTTTCATTTGTTTAATTGCTATTTCAACAGCACTTTCACCTTTAAAAGGTATTTTTCCAACTAAAACTTCATACATTAAAATACCAAGTGAATATATATCACTTTTTATTGTTGCACTACCACCATTTGCTTGTTCTGGGGGCAGGTAATGAACTGATCCCATAACAGAATTGGTTTGTGTTAGTTCATTGCTGTTAAGAGCCATTGCAATCCCAAAGTCAGTTATTTTAACACAACCATCATCTAGTATTAAAACATTTTGGGGCTTTATATCTCTGTGAATTATATAGCTAGAGTGCGCTTGGATAATTGCACTTGTTAACTGCTTCATGATATCAATTGCCTCATGAACAGTTAAAGCACCTCTTCTTTTTATTAAGTTTTTTAATGTTCTTCCTTCAACATATTCCATTACAATATAATAATTTCCTGAATCCTCACCGACATCATACATTTCAACAATGTTTGGATGTGACAAAGAGCTTGCATTTATTGCTTCTCTTTGAAATCTTCTAACAAATTTTTCATCATCAGCAAGATCCCCTCTTAAAACTTTAACGGCGACATTTCTTTCTAAGATTTCATCATAAGCAAGGTAAACATTTGCCATTCCGCCTTCACCAATAAGTCTAATTATATTATATCTTTCATTAATTTTCTGACCTTTTGAAATCATTAAAAATCACCATCCTTTGTCAGGTAAGCTACAGAAATATTATCGCTTCCACCACGGTGATTACTTTTGGTAATTAATTTATAAACTTTTTCTTCAACTAATGAATCTTCATTTAAAACTTTCATAATTTGTTCGTCATTAAGCATGTTTGTTAATCCATCACTACAAAGTAGAATTCCTTCTACTTCATCTTCAACATTAAAAATATCCATTTCAACGCTTGAACTTGCTCCAAGTGCCTTCATTAAAACATTTTTGCGAGGGTGTTTTTTGGCCTCTTCATCTGTTAATTCACCAGATGAAATCAATAAATTAACTAATGTATGATCTTGAGTTATTTTATAAAGTCTTTCGTTTTTTATTACATAACCTGAACTATCACCTATATTGCCGAAAACTAAAAATCTATCAGTTAAAACACACAACGCTAAAGTAGTCCCCATGCCTTTGTTTTGAGGATTGTTTTCTACATATTTATAAATAAGCATATTTACTTCACTGACAACATCTTTTATCCATGCAACAGCATCATCATAAGTACCGATTGAGCCCATTTCATGAAATCTTCTTCCAAGATGAGTGATTGCTATTGAAGATGCTATTTCACCGGCTTTATGACCGCCCATTCCATCTGCAACAGCCATTAATACTTCGCCATTTTTGTTTTCACATACGACAACACTATCTTCATTGTGATCTCTAACTTTTCCAGTATCTGTAAGATAGAAGTATTCCATATTATTCCTCCCTGTGCTCAGACCTCAATTGACCGCATGCTGCTGAAACGCCTGAACCTAACTCTTTTCTAATTGTTACGTTTATTTTATTCTTTTTAATTATATCATAAAATTTCATGATTTTTTCGGATGAAGTTGCTGAAAATTTGTCACCATTAACTTTGTTATATGGTATTAAATTTACATAGCAGTTAATTCCTCTAATTAAACTAATTAATTCATGAGCGTGTTTTTCGCTATCATTAACACCATCAAGCATTATATATTCAAAAGTTACTCGACGATTTGTTTTTTGAATATAAAACTTAACCGCTTTCATTAACTCTCTTAAATTATATGCTTTGTTAATTGGCATTAAGTAACTTCGCAATTCATCATTTGCCGCATGAAGTGAAATTGCTAAATTAATTTGTCCCACATCCTCAGCAAACTCATAAATTTTTGGAACAACACCACAAGTTGAGACTGTAATGTGTCTAGCACCAATATCAAGACCTTTTGGATGGTTTATTATTTTTATAAAATCAATTATATTATCGTAATTATCAAATGGTTCACCAATTCCCATTACAACAACGTGAGAAACTCTAATATTTAAATCGCTTTCAATCAGTAAAATTTGTTGTACTATTTCAAATGGTTTTAAATTTCTGACACGTTTGTTTTTTCCGCTCTCACAAAAAACACAGCCCATACTACACCCGACCTGTGATGAAACACACAAACTGTTTCCATAATTTTGTTTTAATAAAACTGCTTCTATTTTGTTGCCATCTTCTAATTCAAATAAATATTTCTTTGCATCTTTATCTGATTGCTTTTGAATTATTTTAATGAAATCAATGTTGAAGTTTTCACTCAAAATTGAAACAGATTCTTTTTTAATGTTTTTCATATCAAAAAAGTTTGAAACACCTTTTTTATAAAGCCATTCGAAAATTTGAGTAGCTCGAAATTTCTTTTCGCCTAAATTTTCTAATTTATTTTCAAGTTTTTCCAAAGGAAGATTAAATATATTTTCCATAATTTCACCTTGTATAATTATACCATGTTATGTTCATTTCATAAAGATTTTTTGGAAATTAAAAAAAAGACTTTGAGAGTGTCCTTTTTTATAAAACTAACTCTTTTTATGTCTTTTTTAAAACTTTTTTCAATGCTTTAGAAACATCTTTAGCCGCAAACCTTTCATAGTAACAAATGGTGATTGTGGCTAGAACGTCAACAATATCTTCTTTTTTTGAAAGCGGAAGATCAAAGTGTCCGTAATAATTGTCCTCAATTGTAACGTCAAAGACGTAACCAAGCGTTGACTTTTCTAAATTTTGAATTGTTATATCGTTATCTTTTTCTAAACCATAAAGAAATATTGGTTTGATGAGATCGATTTCTTTTGAATTTTTTTTATCGCCGTAGGCCAGGATGATTTTATCTGTTTTGTTTAAAAAATCATGATAGTCCTCAACTTGTGAATCAAGTGGTTCAAATTTGTTTGAGAGTATTGAATATTTTGCATTGTTCATTTTTTCTTTAAATTGAAGAAAATTAATGCTTAATACTAAATATTCTTGTCGTTTTACTGCAATAACTTTACGACCAGCAATTAAACAGTTACACGTGCTTATTTCATTTAGGACTGACGATAGTGTCGAACTTAACAAATACTTGTTACTTTCGATCACTATTATTGTTTTGTGTTTTTCGATTAATATATTTATTAATTCACTATAAGTATACGTGCGTAAATTTTTATTTTTCGCTTCTTTTATTTCCTCGTTATCATCATCGACAAATTCACCTTTTATAATTTTCATGTTTTCATCAATAGTTGTTTTTGAAAATAAATTGTCCGCTCCCTCAATTTTCTCTTTTTCATTACAGCTAATTTCATAGCCCAACTCTTTCATAAAAAGAGCAAGAGACAACATTCCAGGTTCTCTAATTCCTATAAAATAATACATCATGTTATAAGCCCCACTAACAAAGGTCCTAAAATTAATAGAAGTATTAAGGGCAGTATCATTAATACTGATACGATGCTTATTTTAACTGGAATTTTGTTTATTTCTTCTTTGAGTGTTAAAAAATTCTTTTTTCTTAAAAAGTCTATTTGGTTTTTCAATATTTCATTTAACTTTGTACCCAAGCTACTTGTATTGCTTATGCTCAACAAAATATTATTAACACCTTCAGACGGAATTCTTTTTTGCATTGCTGCCAAAGCTTCCGGAAGTGTTTTTCCAAACTTCATTTCGTTAATAACTTTTTTAAACTCTGTTGATAATTCAGATTCTATGCTTTTTGAAACCAATTCAATTGAGTTTTCTAAGTTATTTCCGCTTTCAAGCGATAACATTAAAACTTCAAAAAAATACAGCCCTTCTTGATCCAGTTTTTGAATTCGTTTTTCAATTAATTTATCTAAAAATATGTTTTCATAAAAAACATAAAAGATAAAAGAAATCGAAAGTGCCAACCAGATCAATGAGAAAGCGTTAACCACTAAAAATACCGCTAATGTTAGCGCTATTCTTTCCACTAAGAAAATAGTTGGATTTTTTTTAGATTTTGCCAACATTACCTTTCGTTCAATTTTTTCAATTGTCTTTTGAGAATACATTTTAGCCATCAAGTTGTTCATTTTCCTCACATCCTAACCGTAAATATTTTCTTTATTGTTATATAATATATAAAATAAAGATTAATAATTAACAAGAGAATAATTCTCCCAAATAAATTATCAAGCAACGGATAGAAATAGTTTGAATTCAGAACATACAGTCCAATAACTATTACAACTGGCATTAACATTAATGTGGAGGATATTAGTTTTAAACCACCAGTAACTGATTTATACTCTAATAATATCTCTTTTTTATTGAAGATTCGTTTTTCAATTGCACCGAATAGTTCACTTATTTTTCCACCAGATTTTGCCAAAAGTCCTAAAGCAACGCCTAGGTATTCGGCTTCTTTAATATCTACTCTTTTGGAAAAGCGAATTATCGTTTCTTCGATTGAAAGACCTAGGTTAATTTCATCGATTATTCTTTTAAATTCGATTTGAAGAGGTCCTTCAATATTTTCGT
>SKGW01000074.1 GCA_007117285.1 Bacilli bacterium | reverse complement strand
TAAACCACTCTCTTCTCTTTCTGGTAAAACTGTATCAGGAGGAACATTAGATGCTTATGGTGCTTATTTACATTTAAAAGACTTAATGGAACAAGCAGTTCTGCTTGGTGATGTTAACGGCGATGGCGCTGTTACTATTAGCGATTTGGTTTTACTTAGGAGACATTTGGCGGGACTTGAAACAATCCAGTCCCAATATTTAATAAATGCGGATACTAATCAAGATGGAAGCGTCACAATTTCTGATATTGTTAAACTGCGAAGATATCTCGCAGGATTGGAGGGTTTATGAGAAAAATATTTTTAAGTTTTATAGTTGTTTTATCTTTCTTTTGTTTTTCGTTTACAGCTGATGCTTTTGGAACAACTGTTAAGGGGAAGACAACTATTAATCCCGGTGAGGAATTTGTCGTTACTTTTGGTGTGACAAATGGTCAAAATTTAATGGGAATTATTGCTAATTTAAATTATGATTCATCTAAGTTATCGGTGGTTAAAACTGAAGGTCGTAATAGTTATAATATAACTTTAGGAACTAAAATAGTTGCTGATAAAGCAAATGGTCAAAGCGGAACTTTTGATTTTGCAAGAATTACTTTTAAACCAACTAGTTCTTTTGCTGTTGGTCAAAGTGTTACAATTTCACTTTCGAATGTGACTGGATCTGATGGTAGTGATGTTAGTGGAACTGGTAGTTCATTAAAAGTTAGTATGGCAGCTGTTAAGTCTAGCAACAATAATTTAAGTACACTAACTGTTAATGGTTCAAGAGTAAATGGATTTACTTCATCAACTACTAGTTATTCTATGACGGTTGAGAATAATGTTTCTAGTATTAATTTAGGTGCTGTTGCAGCTGATAGTAAAGCTAGTGTTTCTGGAACTGGTACAAAAAACCTTAGTGTTTATCGTAATAGTTTTAGTGTTGTTGTAACAGCAGAGAATGGAAGCAAAAAAACTTATACGTTAGTTGTTAATCGAAAAGATGCTGATGGTCGAATAACTGCTCCTTCCACTAATAATAAGTTAAGCGATATTAATATTGAAGAGTTTGACATTGATTTTAAAAAAGATGTTTTTGAATATTCGATTACTGTTGATAATACAGTTGATTCATTGACAATTCTTCCTAAATTAGAGGACAGTAAGGCTAGTTTTAAGGTTGAAGGTCCGTCTAGCTTAATTGTTGGCCTTAACCAGATTACAATTAAGGTAACGGCCGAGAATGGTTCTTCTGTTGATTATATTTTAAAAGTTAATCGTGAGAGTAACTCGCCTCTTGTTTCATTAAAAGATCTTAAGGCAACTTTTGCTTCAATTACTGCTGATGAAATTATTGTTGTTGTTACTGATGAGGACAATATTATTGATAAGGAGCTAATTGATCTTATAAGTTCTTCTGATAAAAAAATTATTATAACTTATTATCGTAATGAAAGTATTTTATATAGTTATGAATTTAAAGCAAGTTTGTTATCTGATTTTGATGAGTTTAGTTCGTTACTTAGTTTTTCATCTCCTAATAAGGAGTTAATTGATGAGTTAAGTAATTATGCTGATTTGCTACATTTGAATTTTAGTCAAAAAGGAACTTTTCCAAATGATACTATTGTTAGAGTTTTTGTTGGAAATAAATTTAGTGATGGAACAGTTTTAAATTTATATTATTTTACTGAAGATAATATTGAGTTAATTAGTGATGATGTTAAGGTAGAATCTGGTTTTGTTTCTCTTAGCATTCCGCATAGTTCCGAGTATTTTTTAACTAGATCAAATATTTTAAATGAAAAAACTGTTGACGAAAAAACAGCTTTTGGAAGTTTTGAGCATATAATATATAGTGTTATTATCGTTGGTCTTTCTGGAGCTTTGTTTAAAATGATTTATGACAAAAAAAAGCTTGCTTAATTGCAAGTTTTTAATTTATAACTATGGATAAATAATAAATTGAGAATATTGTTATCATTAAAAATCCATCTAGTTTTGAGATTTTTTTATCTGTTTTTGATACAACAAGCAAAACAACTGCTGAGATAATTAACATCATAAAATCTAGAAAAATAAAACTACCAGGATTTACATTTCCAAATATTGCAACTAGTATTCCAAGAACAATACATATATTGAAAATGTTGCTACCAATTATATTTCCAATTAAGAGTTCATGCTCTTTTTTAACTGCTGATACAATTGTAGTTACTAGCTCTGGCATGGATGTTCCAAGAGCAATTAGTGTTAGGGCGGTTAAGGTCCCAGGAGACAACGAACAGAGAGCCCGCCAGGCTGCTGCCTAGTTTCTGCGTAAACAAGTTCTCTATCAAAGCTCAAGTAGATCATCCGAGCATTAGAGCCATCGGGCGATGATGACCACCATAGACTATTCAAAGCGCTATTACTAAGAGAACCCGAAGTAAAACGGAAAACGGTGGGCAGTGCAGTAAATCCTGTTGCATTATTTAAACTTTGATTCTCACCAACAGCACAAGTAGTATCATGCAACGCATTTTCTGGAACAATCCAATTGGTTGTTGATGCTAATGATTTAGCTATCTGTGTTGAAACTCCTCCACACCAATATTCTGAATTTGCACTTAAATAATCAGTTAATGTTGTAAATTCATTATCAGTTGGTAATACCCATCCTACAGGGCATAATCCTTGAACTGGATCTCCTGAAAGACCATCATTTCCATTCATTGCTGCTCCCCATTGATATAATACTTCTGTGCCCCAATCAGTACTATGGGTATTACATGCATTAAACGGTTCATTATCATCCCAAACAGTTCCTCCAGAAACTAAACAATCATTTCCTGTATATGCTAAATTTTCTGCAAACCAGCACTGATTTCCTATTTTATTTACTGCATATGTTTTATGTTCTAATGGATCTACTGCTCTCTTATCTTCAATATGAGTAAACTCTAATCCATTTATTTCACATGGTGTTGCATTTTCTGCTATTCCTGGTAGATCATAAATATATGTTATATTTTCATTATCTGGTAAGGTTGGTGGTTCCTCACCTCCTCCTCCAGCTAATTCCTCAACAATTGATACATTTCTCGTTCTTATTGCAATATTCCCATTAATATCTGTTAGGGTATAAGTTAATGAATAATTTCCTGGTACACATTCAACAGTTCCGGCAACTACAATATCAAAGGAACCGCTGTTGTCTGATGCTGTAAAACCTTCTGTAATCCAATCATAAGTAGAACATTGTTCAACTGTTATGTTGTTTGTGCTAAAAGCAATGCTTGGTGGTAATGTATCTACCAAGTTAACTTTTCTTAATATTGATTTTTCAAAACCATTATAGTTTATTTTATACTCTACTAAATATTCTCTTAAAATATTTGTATCAATTTCGGATATAACCTCACTATCAATTGTTATAACTGTATCTACATTAGTACCTTCTATTAAATTTCCATCTTTATCAATTAATTTAATTGCTTCTGCATTCGCCCAGTTGTGAGTGAAATAATTCAATTGTACCGTGTCATCTATAGCTCCCATTAAAACTATCATTGGAGTTTCTTCATCATAGATAAAGTCCTCTGTTCCAGAATCTTTAATAACTTTATATTCAAAAAAATTATTATCTCTTTTTATTTCAATTAGTGTATTGTCCGGGAATTTTTTATCAGTTAATGGATTTATAAGATCATCATCTAAAATTCCTGAATTTTTAAGAGTGTATAGAAAAACTGTTGTTGTTTCATTATTTTTTTTAGGAATTACATTGGGATTGTCAGCCGCCCAAATTTTTGCAGCAGATTCTATATTACTTGCTTGTGCTTGATATAACTTTTCTTTTGATGATTCGACTGCTCTGTTAATAGTCGGAACTACAACTAGAATTATAAAAGTAATTATTAATATAACTCCTAGTAATTCGAGAAGAGTAAATCCTTTTATATTTTTTTTGATTAGAAAATTAAATTTATTATTGATTTTCATAATAATACACCTACCTTAATTAAATTATATATTATATGATGGAGATCATCAATATTAAATTCAATTAAATGTAAATAAAAAACTTAGAATTAACTAAGTTTATAGTGGTGCAAGTGGTTGTTCTGGTGAGTCCTGAATATAGGGAACTGACTCAGTTACCTTCCCAGTTCTTGTTTTTGACATATAGTAACTACGATCAGTTAGTCCATATTCAACTGTGCAATCTTCGTAAGTTATTATATATCCGGCTGCTGGACTTTTGCCCTTAAATTCTAAAACTGGATATGTGTCTGGTGAAATACTTTGATGACTTAATTCAAATGTATATATTACTTCTTCTGTTCCTGTTGACATTAGTCTTCGCATGCATTCGTTTACAGCTCCGTCTTTTATTCGGGTTACACTTGATTCAAACGCACTTTTTCTAGCATCATCAATGGTTCCTTGAATTGTTGGAACAACAATTGTTACAATGATTGCAATTATAACAATTACTCCTAATAATTCAATTAAACTAAATCCTTTAACTTTTTTAAATAATTTTAAGAAAAATTCTTTCATAAAACACTCCTCTACTCTAATTTGAATTATAGCAAAAAAATAACTTTAATTCAACAAATTATGAGGTTTTGTAAAGCTAGTGTCTTTTAGTTAAAACTTTTTCATTGCTGTTGTTTTTTAAAACTTTAACTAAAGAGTTTTCATCGACAAAAATATCTCCTTCTTTACTAGCTTTTGTTGGTGTTAAAAAGTCATTCTTTTTTACAATTATTTCTTTATTCATGTGAATTTTTAAAATTATTTCAAAAGCATGAGGACTGTCAAGATCGACATAATGTTCATTTGATAGTTTTAATAAATTTGCGTCCTCTTTATATATTTTTTCTTCATATTCAACCACAACAAAATTATCCATGCCATAGCCGTCTTCTTTTTTAAAAATTCTTTCTTTTTTATAAGTAACACATTTTTTTAAATTTCCAATATAAATATCCATATTATCTACGCCCATTTCTTTATTTTTAAAGTTCTATTTATATAAACTTCATAGAAGTCTAATGATATTGTTGCTGATTTATAATTTATTTTTGATTTTTCAATTGTGCTTCTAATTAGACCATCTCTTTTTAATTGTTTTTCATTTTCTATTTCCATTTGTTCTTCAATTGAATTATAGACACCATATAATTCTGCACCAATATTTACATAAAGATCTCTTTTTGATTTTGTGAAAATAATTTTATTGATTAACTCTTGACCAAGTAATTCTTGCATTTTTAAAGCAATTTCAAGTTCTTTTGAATTTAGGCACCAGTTTGTTATGAGGTTGTATTTTTGTGCTAGCTCTCTTGTTTTTAACTCAACTAAACCTCTTTTCAATGATGAATCTTCATTTATACTACACATGCTAATAAGTTCATGCAATATCAATTCTTTGTAGTATTCTTCTTCTGAAAGTCCTGCTATATAAATGTGTTTCAAAAAATCAAAATATGTTTTCTTGTTATTTATTTCATCTTTTTTAAAGTGTGAATGATTTTTGTTATATCCAAATTTGGGTATTTTTTTCAATTCTTTTAGTAATGCTTTATATGATTTTGGAAGATAAATTATGTTATTCATTGATGTTGGAAATAAACTCTTATTGTCATCTATCTTTATTTCTAAATTTTTTAGGTTTGTATTTATATTAAACTCTTTTTTTATAATTTCTAAATACAAATTCGCTTGTTTTTTTAAATTTTCTAACTGATCCATAAAACACCTCGCAATTTCCAATCTATTATACCACAATTGTCGTAAAAAAAAACTCATTTCTGAGTTATGAAAGAATAGCTATTATTAGCTTTTGTATTTCCTTGAATGTGCCTGTAAATATTTCTGTTTTTGATTTTTTTTCTAAATAATTTCCTATGTCAAAGTCTTTTCTTTTTACGTAATCATACAGTGTTCCCTCATAGTGAACATGGTTTTTAAGTTCTTTGTCTAGTTTTCTAAAGTTATAATAATCAGCTTCGTTTTTTACTTTGTTGACTCTTCCAAGAATATATACGACAAATTCAATGCAAGTAAATGAATTTTTAATAAAAAATCTTCTTTTGAAGGGCGCTATCATTGCTGAGATAAAGTTGTAAACATAACTTTTTTGATTTAGTTCAAATTGTCTTATTTCACGCTTTACTTTTTTATATTCTCGTTTGGTTAATTTTATTTTAAATATTTTAATTGGTGGATCTCCAAAGTGAAAGTATCTGGCAAGCTTTTCATCGACAAAACCCGCTACTAGTGGTGAGTTGTGATTGTACCTTGCAAAGGAATACATATTTTTTAAATCATGATCAAGTGATATTGCTGCATGATTATATTTGGATTTTAGTGCGGTTCTTATTAGTCTTCCGATGTATGTGTGTGATGATAGTAAAACTACATATACGTTAGTGTCCATAGCATTCCTCCTGTATATTAATTATAGCATAATTTTTTATTGAAAAAAATTTGAGTTTATTTTTTTTCGATTAGTTTGGAAAAATCATTGGGTATTTCGGAAACAAATTTAAATATTTCTCCAGTTATGGGATGTTTTATTTCAAGTATATTGGCGTGAAGACCTAATCGTCTAATTGGGTTTGTGGGTGCTCCATATTTTTTATCACCAACAATTGGATGTCCCATTTCTTTCATGTGAAGTCTAATTTGGTTTTTTCTACCTGTTTCGATGTTTATATCGAGTAAGGAATATTTGTTACTTGTTTTTATTACTTTGTAGTTGGTTATTGCTTCTTTACCCATTTCGCTATTTTTAGTTGTATACATAATTTTTGTTCTAGTTTCTGCAATTAGTGTTGTTATTTTATCTTCTTTTTTTAGAACTTTACCACAAACAACCGCACAATACCCTCTTTTTAAAACTAATTCATTCCAATTTTCTTGTAGTTTTTGTTTTAGTTTTTCTGATTTAACGAAAACTAAAACTCCAGATGTTTCTTTATCAAGACGATGCACAACAAGGAGATTACCGGTATTGTTTTTTCTAGCATATTCAGACACTACTTTATAAGCTGTTTTTTCATAAATATCATTGGCGGGGACTGTTAGGAGGCCGACTGGTTTATTGATTACGAAAAAGTCGTCATCTTCATATATTATTTCAATGTCATTTATTGGATCAGCTATTTTTTCTTGAATGATTATTTTATCACCTTTTTTTATTTCATAGTTAAATTGAGTTATTGGTTTTCCATTTATAACTGAACTACCTCTTTTTAGAATTGACTTTATATTATTTTTGGATTTGCTTTCTAAGTTTTCTTTTAGAAAATCGATTAATAATTGATTTTTAGAAGCAACAAATTCTTTTTTATGTTTTTTTTCCATATGAACCTCTTTTCTTTATTAATTATAACATAGGGGTTGATTTTTTTTCATAAAAAAACTCAGAAACCTGAGTTGATTGAACTGACTTCCAAAAGTTGGAAGGTTTTTAAATGAACCCCTTACCATAATTTAGGTTCATTAGTTGATTTCTATAGTCAATCGGACTTGTTTTTAACCTTGTAACTATTCTTGTCTCGTTATAATATTTTATATACTCATGAATTTGATT
>SKGW01000076.1 GCA_007117285.1 Bacilli bacterium | reverse complement strand
GAATACTCGGATGATTCATCAGGTCAGGATGGCGGAGCTATTCTTGGAGTAACATATGATGGATTTGTTGAAGAGTTTGTTACAGCATCAGTAAATCTTGAAATTGGTGAGTATACAAAAGAACCAGTTAAATCAATGTTTGGATATCACATTATAATAAAAGACACTCAAGAAGAAAAGCCAAGTTTTGAAAATGCTGACCCATCAATTAGATTAAAACTTGCAGAAGAAATTCTAAACACTAATTCAGAAGCAGTTCAAACTTATTGGAAAGAACTTAGAAAAAAATACAACTTAAATATTTCTGACTCAGAATTAAAATCAATTTATAATAATTCAAATACTATTGAAGAATAAAAGAAAGTGTGATTAATCAATCACACTTTTTATTTCGTCATATGAAAATCCTTTTTGCATTAACTTTCTTATAACGTGCCTATTTAAATCATCATCACTATGCTTTTTTGATAAAGTTGACCTAACCTTTTCATATTCCTTTAAGAGAATATCTTCATCCATTTCATAATTTTCATCAATACAATTTAAAATCTTGTCTCTTTCATAACCCAACATCACTAATTGACCCAAAACAGTTTGAGCTAGACTAAGTTTAGACTTTTTTTTATTTGTTTTAAGTTTTTTCTTAACAAGCTTCTCTAATTTTGCATCAAATACTTCCGAATCAATTTCATCCAATTCATTTTTTATTTCTTCTTCGCTAAACTCGTGTTTCAGTAAATCATTGTAAATTTTATAATAACCATCACTAGTCAAATTAACTTTATCATTGATGTAGGCCTGGAGGAAAAGTTGATTATTAATAAAGCCGTTGCCCTCTAAATATTTAATGATTTTTTCACTATTTTTAATTTCCTCTTTTTTGGCATAAACTTCAATTTCAAACTTACTTCTAATTTTTTTTTCAATAAAAGACATTACCTTATGCAGTTCATTATAAAATAAATTGTCATCAATCATTTTTTTATAATCAACAGTGCTTATATCCTTTTTGCCCAATAAATTATACTTAATTACAATATCAGAAGATACTTGTACTAAGTTATCATCAATTAAAATTTCATAAATATTTTTTTTAATTTGCTTAATGGATTTCACTTCCATATTATCACCAATTAAATTATATCAAACAAACGTTCTGTTGGCAATTTTATTTCCTTATGTATTTTTTAACATAAGACTCTTCCAAGTCAATAATATTCTCATTGAATGTAAATTTTTGATTAGATATTTCTCCATTTATATTTTTTTTAGTCTCTCTTTCAACTAAAAATATTTCTTTTTCAAATAACGGTGTTAACATTTTTTCATAAACATAATTCGGTTTTTTCATTTCATTAAAACGATTATATATAACTGTGAAATCAATTATTGTATCTGGTTTTTTAAAAGAAAGAAAATTATATATATTTTGTCTTTCAAGATCAGTTAATTTGGTTTTGCTGTCAATTTTTTTAATAATATATTCTTTTTCAAGTTCTTCTTTTACGACTTTAATCATATAATTCAAGAAAAAAGTAACATTATTATATTGAACAACATCTCTTATTATTCTATAATATCTAGATTTATCTAAAATAACGCCACGATTAAAAATCAAAAACGGATATGAATTATCGTGAAGTAAGTGCCACATTGCAACTGTTCTAGCAGTTCTTCCATTAATATCATAATATGGATGTATATAAACAAAATAAAAATGAATAATTTGTGACTTTATAAAACTTTCAATTTGATTATCTTTAAAACTATCATCATTAATAAAAGAAAATAACTGCTCCATTTTTTCATCAATCAACTCAGCTTTAACTCCCCTATCAGGTTCAATCTCTAAATTTCTTGAATAATGAATATAAACATCCTTATTGCGATAATTTTCTCCCATTATTAAAAAATCTTCTTTTTCAATTAGATTTTCAGATAATAACTCATATAATTCCTTTAAATTTTTTTTATTTATTTTTCTCTTTTTCAAAATATATTGATAGCCTTTATATAAGTTTAAAATTCTTTGTCTTTTTTCAACTGGAACATTTCCAATATCAATATTATTTATAACATCTTCAATAACTTCCAAGTCATCGTTATAGCCCTCAATAGCATTATTATACTTTATGCCCTGAGAAAAAAGAGTTGTAATCGAAAATTTCCTTGATACCTTATATTGTTCACTATCAAAAAAATCTTGCAACTCTGCTGAAAGATGTTTTAATTTACAGTTATTATAAAATAGATTTAGGCTTTCATTCATTAAAAGCGGTAAAGTTTTTCGTTCGTACTTAGACATAACATCACCTCAAGTATTGCCTATTATAGAAAAAAAAATAAACTATTTCAAGTTTATTAAATCGTTGGCCACTTCTTCAAGTGCCTTACCTATATCTTTTTTTGCTTTATATTCTTTTTCTTCCATTTGATAATGATTGAATTCTTCCATTTCTGCTACTCTTTTTGAAATAACATTTACTAAAAGAAATTTAGAACCTATCTTATTTGTAATTTTGTCGATTGATGGATAAATCATATTTTCACTCCCCCTATTAATAATATATACTATTTGCGCAATCAAATCAAGTGTATCATATTATTTCATATATTAACTGAGGTTTTTCAACCTTTTTTTCACTAAACTTAAAGCATGAAATAATTTCTTTTATTTGAATATCCTTCTGACCATAATAAACAGTTAGTAAACTTTCTTTCTTTTCAATAAAATCGCCAACTTTTTTTTCTAATACAAAACCTACTCCATAGTCAATTTTTTCTTTAATGTTTGTACGTCCACCACCAAGTTTTTTAACTAATTCACCTATTTTAAGTGAATCAATTTCAGCTATATAGCCCGAAACCGGTGAAATGACTTTTTGTTTTTTATCGCTTATATCAATTTCATCTATTTTTCCACCTTGTTTTTTTACAATTGAAAGCAAATGATTATAAGCAGAGTCAGTTTCAATTGCTGCAATAACCTCATTTTTAGCTAAACCGATACTTATTTTTTTAACGCTTGAAATTAAAATTGAACAAATTTCAACTACTAATTCATATAAATCTGGAGATGGATTGTCAAAAAAATCAAGACACTCTTGTATTTCTAAGCCATTACCTATGTTTCGGCCTAGGGGCTGGTCCATGTTGGAAAGAACGCAAACTGTATCAACTTTGTAATTAGAACCTATTTTTTTCATTATTCTAGCAAGTTCACGAGCATCATCCATATTTTTCATAAATGCACCCTTACCTACTTTTAAATCAATCACTAATGTTTTTGCGCCACTCGCTATTTTTTTGCTCATAATACTGCTAGCAATTAAAGGGATTGAATTTGTTGTTGCTGTTACATCACGAAGAGAATATATTTTTTTATCAGCTGGAACAATATTGCCCATCTGACTTATTAAGCAAACTCCAACTTCTTTTAATAGTTTTTCAACTTTTTCTTTTTTCAACTCAACTTTAAAACCAGCAATTGACTCTAATTTATCAATTGTTCCACCGGTATGTCCAAGACCACGCCCACTCATTTTAACCATATTTAAGCCGCATGATGCTAGTATTGGTGCAATTATCAAAGTTGTTTTGTCACCAACACCACCTGTTGAATGTTTATCAACCAAGTTATATCCATCAAAAGATAAAACATCTCCACTTTTGATCAAAGCATCAGTAAAGTATATTGTTTCATCATCGGTTAAACCATTTAGCGTAACCGCCATTAAAAATGAACTCATTTGATAATCAGGTATTTCACCACTTACATAACCACTAACAATGTGGTTAATTTCTTCTTTTGTTAATTCTTCTTTAAGTCTTTTTTTATCTATTAAGTTTATCATATTATCACCTATTAAATTATAGCATAAAAAAACAAATTTTTTAATTTGTATTTCTTTTCATTATTTTAACTGTACGCTTTGTATCTTTAAAAACTCGACTATGTAAAACCTTATCTTTTCTTATTTCATTTATTAGCATTATTTCATCTTTAGATAAAGTAATTTTATATTCTTCTTCCTCTTCTGCAATTACATCAACATCATAACCTAATAAATAATTAGGAGATAGATTTAATTCAACAACTATGTTGCTTAACACTTCTAAGCTTGGAACTTTGTTTCCTTTTTCATATCCGCAAATTGTAACTTTAGAAACTCCAATTAGATCTCCAACCTCTTTTTGCGACATTCCTCTTAAAAGGCGTGCTTCTTTTAACCGATTGCCAAAAAACATACAAACCCTCCTCTTAAGACTATAACTAATATTATTATAGTTTTATTGGGTTTGTTTTAAAACAAAATTAACCAGTAGTTAATTACAAAAGAATTTCAGTAAATTCCTCTTCCTTTAGTGTAATAATTAATATTTAATAATTTGGCCTGCTGAGTGAGTTCTTTTTTAGAAAACTTTAACTGCTGTCCATTTATAATAAAGTATGTGCCACACTGTCTAAATTCAAAATTTGTATTAGTTCTTATACACTGTTCCCTAATTTCAAGAACCCATTCATAATTAAGTGGTCTTGCTTGATAATCAGATTCACCTCCCACCACTACTAAATCAATGTTTTTTAAATATTTTTCTATTTCTATTTTTTCTAGTAAGGGCTGTGCAGTAATGCACTTTTTTTTAATTGGTAATTTTTCAAATATTGATAATCTGTAATCAGCACTATTTTGATTTTCAATCGTACAACAAACAACAACATTTTCATAGCCATCTCCCCAGTCAGTTGGTATACAATCTAAAAATCTATCAATTCTTTTAGTTAAAAACAAAAATGTTAAATCACTTCGCTCTTTAATCATGTTCCAACATTCATTTCGCCAAATATCTGCATCAGCAATTAAAAAATCAGAGGAAAAACAAAGATAAACAATTCCTTTTTTAATCTTATAACTTCCGTCTTTATTTCTTTCAATTGGTTTATTAAAATCAGCTGTTTTTCTTATCAAATTAGTATTGATTTTTCTTTTATAATCTCCTTTATGAATATAACAAAATTTACAACCTTCACTGCATTTTTTACAACCCCTCCAAGGATTCCACATTGCCATTTTATCACCTCATTTTTATTATATCATTTGTTTTTTATAATTATAATTTAACATTTCATTTTTTCGTTACAAACACATAAAAACTAATTTAGCAAACTAAAACAAGGAGAAAATCCTTGTTTTTTTTTACAACTAATTCAAATTTGAGTATTTTTTTATAAAGTCTACTATCGAATTGCATATTTTTTCAATGTTATTAATATCATTAATTGATCTATATTTACCGTTTATTTCTAGTTGAATAATATCAATATCAGTTTTCCCGTAAATATATTGAGTTATTCCACCACCCTTAAAGTTAGTGTTGTGCTCTATGTTTTTAACACCGTGTTTACAAAATGAATCTTCTAATTCTCTAACAGTTGAAAAATCAGCCGACAAATTGTTTAGTGTTCCAAACTCAACATCAAAGTTTCTATCTTTTTTAGCTCCATGTAAATCAATTAATAATTTAATGTTATTTTTTTTTATTATATCTAAAAGTTGAATTTTAAAATCTTCCTCTAATAATGAGTTTGAATCAATTCCTGTATCCAAAACTTTAATAAAAGAATGGGCGTTAACTTTTTCGGCTACATATTTAGCAATTCCCTTAGTAAAGGGTTCATTTAGTTTTACACTTCCATCACTTTTGCTTTGAGCCATCGTATGAACAGCTGTTAGGATAACTGCGACTTCACCGTTTTTAACAATATATTCTTTTTTTTCTTCTGAATCTTCATATTTTAATATTTCTTTTTTAAAAGACATTTTATCACCTTCCATTATAAGAACTTGTTTGATGAAAATTTACCAATCAAATTTCAATAAATTATATTTCACATCAACAAACTCTAACTCGCCATAAACAAAGTTACCCGCTGGTTTTTGGTATATTAATTCTGCTTTAGCTGGTAGAATATAACCGTTTAATTCTTTATACTCAGAAATCGGAGTCTCCCATGGAAAACTTTCATAAGTTTTTCCATCTGTGTGATAACGATCGTTGCTAACGAAATTTATCATTTCTCCTTTTTCATTGAAATATAAAGTTGCTGATATAGAAGTATTGCCATTTGTATATGTTGCATTAACTATTAAGTCTTCAACTTCTTCCCATTCAATGTTTTTATCAATTAAAGTGGCTGGTGCTATAAAACACATATCATTAAAAACTGTAACAGTCTCACCTTTAGTCATTTTATCGCCTTTTGCATCAACTACTGGAATCCAGTTTAAAAGCTTTACTTCAAAAGTGGCATTTGCGTTTTCATAAATATGTAGACCCGTTGCAGGAAGTCCCATTTTGCTTGCTGTCATATAAAAGTAACGTGAAGGATTTTGATAAAAATTGTACTGGATGGAATCAAAAAGCATGTATGGTTCATTTTCATTAGAACGCATACCACCAGTAAATTTTGCTCTAAAGTTTTTAATCTTTGGTTGACCAACCGATTTTGTATAATGTAGGTAATTTTGAACTGCCAACGGAAGGTGTTCAATATCTTTTTCAGTAAGGATATCTGTTGCAAACTCATTGTTGTTTTCAAGATCTTCATTAACAATTGTTTGAAAACGATTTTGCATTAAAAATAAACCAATACTTACTATTGCAACAACTAATATTATAAGATTAGGAATTGTTCCAAATTTAGCATCAGACCAAAAATATATAATGAGGATCTGTGACAAAATTACAGCTGGGATAGCAATAAATCCCCACCAACTTTTATTCATAGTAAATATCAACACAGAAACCATAAATAATACAGCAGCAATAAGCCACCCTATCCCGAAAGGTCTTGAAATAGAAGAGGTTAATTCTTTTACATCTGCAATATCAAATGCTTTTACAAAACCCATTGTATGAATTAATCCATGTACTATCATTATTATTAAAAAAACTATTTTCATTATATTAAACTCTCCCTTTTATTATAATTATCATATAGATTATAACATAATCTTGTAACAAAAAAAAGGAAATCAATCCTTTTTAATTTCCAATTGGAAGGTATATATTGAATTCCAGTTCATCAGATACCAAATCTATTTTAGAAGCATTAAACTTTATTTTTTCATAATCAAAACTGTTTAAGTCAATTATTATATTTTCTTCATTTAAATCAACATATACCCAATCTGGAAGTTTATATTCCTTACTTATATATCTTAATATTTCTTTTCTAGGAAGCTCCAATGATCCCATAGAAAAACTTTCAATTTCCAATAGTAAATTACCGCTTTCTAAAACCACCGGTTTAAAATATACATATAATCTAACTGTTTGGTCAAAAACTTTTATGTCTCCGGTCAGTAAAGCAAAGTTATCTAAAACAAAAGTATATTTAATGTTAGATTCTTCTTGTAATTCAACCAAATAATAATTTATTATTTCATTTGTTTGGATTTTATCTAATTTTAAAGCTAGAGATGGATTTTTCATATCTATAGTTGATTCTACATATGTTTTAACATCTTCCCTAGGAGTCATTACTAAAAACAAAATATAAACTACAGTAGAAATAACCAGAGCCAATAAAGAAATAAAAGCTATTTTATATTTATTTTGCATTTTTCTCACCTCTTATATATTCAGT
>SKGW01000040.1 GCA_007117285.1 Bacilli bacterium | reverse complement strand
TTTCGTTTTCATACGAAAC
The DNA here is from genome assembly GCA_007117285.1 of Bacilli bacterium. Lineage (GTDB taxonomy): Bacteria > Bacillota_I > Bacilli_A > RF39 > UBA660 > CSBR16-174. Next base: position 7,760 of record SKGW01000040.1, on the reverse strand, counting down.
AACAGTTTTAAAAGATATAACAGCTAGTTTTGAAAAGGGCAAAATAAGCGCAATAATAGGACCTTCCGGATCTGGAAAAACAACACTAATAGAACTTCTGGCAACATTTTTAAAACCAAGTCACGGAACAATTGAAATTGAAAAAAACAAAAGAATTGGAGTTGTCTTTGAATTTCCAGATAAGCAATTTTTTAAACCAACTATAAAAGAAGAACTAAAATATGGATTAAAAAATAAAAACAATGATAAAAAAATAGTTGACGTTTTAGAGATGGTGGGATTAAGCGAAGACTTTCTTGAGAGAAGTCCGCACTGCCTAAGCAACGGAGAAAAAAGAAGAGTAGCAATTGCTACAATTTTAATTACAAATCCAGATGTAATTATATTAGACGAACCAACAGTTGGATTAGACATGAATAATAAAAATAATATAATTAGACTTCTAAAGATTTTAAAAACCAAATACAACAAAACAATTATTGTAGTTAGTCAAGATATTGATTTTATAAATAAATTTGTCGACAATGTTTATGTGTTGCATAACAGTCAACTTATATTTACGGGAGAGCGAGAAAAAGTGTTGAACAACATTGATGTTTTGAAAAAGTACAATATTAAACCACCCAAAATAGTTGAGTTTATAGACAAAATTAATGTAAAAAAAGGTGTGAATGTGATTTATAGAGATGATATTAATGATTTATTAAAGGATATATATAGATATGTTAAATAATATAACAATTGGAAGATATTATCACAAAAACTCTATAATTCACAGAATGAATCCTTTCATTAAAGTTTTATGCACCTTAATATACGTTTTAATAGTTGTTTTATTCAGGGACTTATTTTTTCTATTCCTACTCTTGTTGTTTGTAATTTTACTTGCACTAATGAGTAAAATCCCCATCAAAATATTTTTGAAATCTTTATGGTCTTTAAAATTTCTTGTTTTTTCAATAATAATCGCCAATCTACTAATTAGATCTGAATTAATCCAAATTATCTTTCAAGTAGTTAGATTATTATTAATAGTTTTTTATTCATCCTTGCTTACACTAACAACATCCCCAAACCAACTGGCCAAAGGAATTGAAATTCTTTTAAAGCCGTTATTAATTTTCAAAGTTCCAGTCAAAAACATTTCACTATCAATCGTGCACGCAATTAGATTTATTCCAATTGTTCTAGATAACGTTAATGCAATTTTAAAAGCACAAAAATCCAGAAGCGTTAATGTTCCATCGACAACATCAGAAAAACTTAAAAATGTTTTTCAAATCATTGTTCCTAGCTTTACAAAATCATTTGATAAAGCATCGACAATATCGACTTCAATGGAACAGAGACTATATAATTTAAATTCTTCAAGAACATACTATGAAATGCCAAAGATCAAACTTTTTGATCTCTACATTTTAACAATTCATTTAATTATATTTGTTGGAATATTATATAACTTGGTGAACTTATGAGAGTTTTAATGATTTTCAGTTATGATGGAACAAATTTTGCGGGCTATCAAAAGCAAACAAATAAAAGAACAGTTCAAGAAGAAATCGAAAAAGCACTTTTTAAAATTTTAGAAGAAAAAACAAATATAGTTGCTAGTGGAAGAACCGATGTAGGCGTTCATGCTGTTGAGCAAAATGCTCACTTTGATGTTAATAAAAAAATAAAACCAGAAAAATTGAGGATGGCAATAAACTCATTAACCGATGAAGATATATATATTAAGAATATAAAAGAAGTATCTCCTGAGTTTCACGCTAGATTTGATGTGGTAAAAAAAGAATATCAATATGTTTTAAATATGGATGATTTCAATGTTTTTGAAAGAAATCACGTTTATCAACATTGTAAAAAATTAGATATAAATAAAATGACCGAAGGGGCAAAACACTTTATTGGAAAACATAATTTCGTATCTTTTTGCAAAAAAGATAAAAACAATAATGATTATGTAAGAATAATTGAGAGTGTAAACATAGTACAAAGAGATGAAAAACTATATATTAATTTTATCGGTAGTGGATTTTTAAGATATATGGTTAGAAATATGGTTGGACTTTTAATAGAAATTGGCTCTGGAAAAAGAGAACCAGATGAAGTTGAAAAAATTTTAAATAACCAAGATAGAAGGACTTCTGGAGTTAAAGCACCAGGCGAAGGTCTTTACTTAAAAAAAGTTTATTATAATGATAAATAAGATTATGTTGACAATATAGGGTTTATTTAGTAAAATTCTATTTGGTACATTTTATATCTTGAGTTAAAAGTGTTGGGACCACATTTAACGTGAAGATAATAAAAGAAAGGAAAAGATAGTATGCAAAAAACTTATATGCAGACTAAAGAAGGCGCTGAACGTAATTGGTATGTTATCGATGCAAAAGATATTCCGCTTGGAAGAGTAGCTTCAAAAGTAGCTAATGTTTTAAGAGGAAAGCATAAACCAACTTACACACCACATATTGATGGTGGCGACTTTGTAATAATATTAAATGCAGACAAGGTAAAATTAACAGGTAATAAATTAGAGGACAAAATTTATTATAACCACAGTGGTTACACTGGAGGACTTCGTGAGAGAACAGCTAAAGTAATGAAAGAAAAATATCCAACAGAAATGGTTGAAAGAGCAGTAAAAGGTATGATACCAAAAACAAGATTAGGTAGAAAGCAATATACAAAACTATTCGTATATGCTGGAGAAGAGCATCCACATTTTGCTCAACAACCTATTGAACTGAAAATGGATTAAAGGAGGTTTTGAGAGATGAAGAAAAATGTATTTTGTGGAACAGGTAGAAGAAAAGAATCAACAGCACAAGTTAAAATGGTTCCTGGAAAAGGAAGCATCACTGTAAACGGTGTTGATGTAAGAGAATTCTTCCCATATGAAACAAACGTTATGGATTTAAAACAACCTTTAGTTGCAACCAATACTGTTGAATCATTTGATATCGAAGTTAAAGTAACAGGTGGTGGATTTAACGGACAAACTGGAGCAGTTAGATTAGGAATTACAAGAGCTTTGCTTGAGTATGATAGTGCAAACGATCCAGAAAAAGATGATAGTTTCCGTAAAATCTTGAAAAAAGCAGGTTTCGTTACGAGAGACTCTCGTGCAAAAGAAAGAAAGAAACCAGGACTTAAAAAAGCAAGAAAAGCACCACAGTTTTCAAAAAGATAACAAAAAGATGGGAAACCATCTTTTTTTCTTTACATAAACATGATAGTTTGTTATAATCAAAACGCGAGTATTAATTTGCCCGCCTTGCAAGAAATTGCCAAAGACCATAAGGAGGTGTAGAAATGAAAAAGTACGAAATTATGTTTATCGTGCGACCTACATTAAGTGAAGAAGAGGTTCAAGGAGTTGTTGAAAAGTATTCTAAAATTATTACTGATAATAAAGCAAAAATTTTAGATACTAAAAAAATGGGACAACTTGAATTAGCTTACGAAATCGAGGATTTTAAAACAGGATATTATTTTGTTTTTGATATCGAAGCTAGTGATGACTCTGCAATTAAGGAATTCGATCGAATTTCATTAATAAGTTCAGATGTTATTAGACACTTAATTACAAAAATCGACCACGTATAAGAAAGAGGTGAAGCATGAATCGAGTTTCATTAGTTGGAAGATTAACAGCTAAACCAGAATTAAGATATACAAACACACAAACAGCATTTACTAGATTTAGTATTGCCGTTACAAGACAATTTAACCGTGAAGAAGTAGACTTCATAAATATTACTGCTTGGAGAAAACAAGCTGAGATTATATGCCAATACCTAGATAAAGGAAGTTTAGTATCAGTTGATGGAAGAATCCAAACTGGATCATATACAGATAAAGAGGGCAACAAGAAATATTCCTTTGATGTAATAGCAGATAATGTTAACTTTTTAGAAAGCAAAGCAAAAGCTCAAGAGAGAGCTAGTGAAAATAATGTCGATCCATATTCATTCCAAGAAGAAAACTATCAAAACCTTGAAAAACAAGATGATATTTACAGTACAATGGGAGATAGTATTGCCTTGGATGATGCAGACATCGACTAGAAGGAGGAAACATGGCAGGTTTTTATAGAAAAAAGAAAAAAGTGTGTCAAATGTGTGCTGGGAAATCAGTAGACTACAAAGATACAGAAATTATAAAAAAATATATAAGCGCTGATAAAGGTAAAATTTTACCAAGAAGAGTAACTGGTGCTTGTGCAAAACATCAAAGACATATAGCAGGAGAAGTTAAAAAATCAAGATTTATGGCTTTGATACCATTTGTTAAATAATAATAGAGATATTATTATTTTTTTTTGGGAAAATATGTTATTATTTTTTTAGAGGTGATTTATGAAAAAAATAGTAGAAGTTAAAAACCTAACAAAATTTTATGGAGACTTAAAAGCTCTTGATAATTTTTCCTTTGATGTGAAAAAAGGTGAAATAATTGGTTTTTTGGGACCGAATGGTAGCGGTAAGACAACAGCGATCAATTCTATTTTAGGACTTTTAAAAATTCAAGAAGGTGAAATAGAAATATTTGGTGAAAAAATGTCGCCAGAAGCTTATCAAATAAAAAAGGATATCGGAGTCGTTTTGCAAAACGTTGCAGTATTTGATTATTTAACCGTATATGAAAATATTGATTATTTTTGTGGTCTTTATGTTAAAGAAAAAGACAAAAGAAAAGAACTGGTTGAAGAAGCAATTAAAATCGTTGGACTTGAAAAATACAAAAAATTCTTTCCGCCTAAATTAAGTGGTGGTCTTTTAAGAAGATTGAATATAGCTTGCGGAATAGCGCACAAACCAAAGCTTTTGTTTTTAGATGAACCAACTGTTGCAGTTGACCCACAAAGCAGAAATAACATTCTTGAATCAATTAAAAAATTGAATGAAGAAGGAACAACCGTTATATATACAACTCATTATATGGAAGAAGTTGAGTTTTTGTGTGATCGAGTAATAATTATCGATAACGGTAGCATTGTTGCAGAAGGAACCGTTGATGAATTGAAAAATTCACTTGATGTTGGCGAAAAAGTTGAAGTTGAATTTAGAGAGTTAACAGTTAAGCAATTAGAAAAATTAAAAAAACTTAAAAGTTTAGTTGAGACTTCAGTTGAGGGCAGTGTTATTACTTTGTATTTCAAAAAACAAAAAGATAACATGGTAAAACTTTTTGAATTTATAAAAGAAGAAAAATTAGAAGCAATATCAATGAATTTAAAAACTCCAACCTTAAATGACGTCTTCCTGGAAATAACAGGAAAAGAGCTGAGGGATTAAAATGTTTTGGCATATTTTTAAAAATAGATTGAAAATTGTTTTAAGAGAAAGAACTTTAGTTTTCTGGGCCTTAATCTTCCCGCTTATTTTGGTGACTTTATTTAATTTTTCGTTTTCTAACATCAGCGAAATGTACAAATTTAAAACAATAAATATAGCAGTTGTTGAGGACGACGTATATAAAGACGAAGACTTTATGGTTGTTCTGGGAGAACTTAGTAGCGGTAGTGACAAAATTTTCGAAATAGTATATGTTGGCATTGAAGAAGCCAATGAACTTTTAGAAGATGGAGAAATTAGTGCATATATACTTCTTCAAGAAGAATTAGAGCTTGTTGTAAATAGATCGGGCTATAGCCAAACAATTGTTAAACACATTTTAGATAACTATGCGCAAGTGGGGTCGGTTGTTTCTAATTTATTTAAAACAAACCCAGAAAAAGCTCAAGAAGTTTTATTAGCGGGTATTAACATGAATGAAAATTATGTTGATACCGAAGAGGGCAAGGATTCGGACATGGTAGTAGTTAACTATTATGGAGCTATTGCACTAGCTTGTATATACGGAGGCTTTTTTGGACTTAAAACAATTAATGAAATGGAAGCGAATCTTAGTTCCTTTGGAATCAAAAATGTTTTAGCGCCGTTTAAAAAAACAAAAATATATATTCCCTCATTTCTTGTAGATGTTTTCATCCAAGCAATATGTGGAATTACTTTAATAACTTACCTAGTAATAATAGGTTTGGATTTCGGTGATAAATTAATACCCGTTTACTCCATAACAATATTAGGAGGAATAATTGGAATATTAATTGGCTCTGCATTAGGGTTAGTTGGAAGATTTAAAGAAAACACAAAAATGGGAATTTTCGTTGCATCAGCATTTACGCTAGCGTTTCTCTCAGGAATGGTGGCTCCCAACGTTAAACATATTATTCAAGTAAATGCACCATTGATCGCAAAAATTAATCCAGCCAATTTAATTTCAGATGGCCTATACTCCCTTTATTATTATGATAATATGAATAGATATTATATTAATGTAATTAGTTTAGTTGTTATTGGATTAATATTGTTAAGCATAATTGCTTTTGCGATTAGAAGGAGGCAATATGATAGTATTTAAAAATTACTTTAAGTTACTTAGAAGTTCATATATACCCCTAATGGTTTATTTATTAATTACGATTGTAATGACTGTTATTACAACTGCACCAGCTAATGTTAATGAGGATTTCTATGTTACAAGGCCGAGCGTAACAATTATTGATAACGACCAAAGTGATTTTTCAAAAGGGCTGGTTTCTTACTTGGAAAAAAACTCGAGAAACCAAAAAATTGAACTTGAGCTAGTAAAAGATTCATTGTTTTTTTCTGATATAGATGCGGCAATAATTATTGAAGAAGATTTTGCATCAAAATTATATGATGGTGAAATTGAAACTGTCGAAGTAATTAAAGCGCCGAGCAGAGCGGGAGCTATACAAGTTGAATTAATGATTAATAAATATCTTAACTTGGCAAAAATATATATCGACGGTGAAGTCTCTCAGGCACAAATAGTTGAATTTTTAGAAAATGATTTAGAGGAATCGGTTGACTTAGTTTATAATCGTGAAACAATTGAGACAGATGAAATGTCAATGGTTCGATATTACTTTAATTTCATATCGTATGCACTGTTGGCAGCAATTATAGCAAGTGTATCGGTAATTATGCAAAGCTATAGTGAAAAGAACATAAAAATGCGATCATCCTCATCGCCAATTTCCTTTAAAAAATACAATTTTCAAATTATACTTGGAAACATAACCGTTGCAACACTTATTTGGTTTATATATATGATTTTCGGATATATGATGTATGGAGGAACAATCTTTAATCAAAATTCATTGTTAATGATTCTTAATTCATTTGTATTTACACAAGTTGCACTAGCAGTTGCTTATGCAATTGGAGTATTCGTAGTTAGTAAAGAAGTACAATCTGGACTTGCTAATGTCTTATCATTAGGGTTTGCATTTTTAGGAGGAGCATTTGTTCCGCAGGCAATTTTAGGTGATTCCGTTTTAACAGTATCTAGAATAATACCAACATACTGGTACGTTAAGAGCAATGATTTATTAGGAGAATTTGCAATAACTTCTCAAATAATGAATGAATTTTGGACGAACACAGGCATTCTGATTGTTTTTGTTGTTATTATCTATGGAATTTCACTGTATTTCAAAAACAAATTTATTAAATATATAGCATAAAGATACTTTGGTATCTTTTTGTATTGTTCATTTTATTAGTTATGTTATAATAGCAAGAAAGGAGTTATTTATGAAGAAATTTGGTTTGATAGTTTATATATTATTATTCTTTATTTACATGGAAATAATATTTAACCGTGTTTTTTTTGACGGCACAAATTTAATGTCATTATTTAGAATAGCTCTGTTTTCGACA
>SKGW01000054.1 GCA_007117285.1 Bacilli bacterium | reverse complement strand
TTTAAAAAATCAATTGAACTTTCTAAAAAATATAATATTTATCGTCAAAATTATTGTGGTTGTAGATTTGATTAATTCAAGTCTTTTTTCTTGTTATAAATCAATGATAAGTGATATAATGTTAACAAGGTGATATTATGAAAAAACTATTGATTTTATTTATGTTTTTTTTCTTAGTTGGTTGCTCTGAAGAAGAAATAACTAAAGAAGTTTTTTTTGATAATGACTACTATCGAGTAAGCACGCCTTACAAGCCACCGATAGTTGATGGTTTTGTTTTAAATAATGTTTGGGGAACTTATAATTCTAGAACAGTTGAAGAAGATTTAATGATGCTTTCAACAACGTTTTTCAAAACAAATAACTCTTTTTTTCAAGCTGGTCAGTATTTAAGTGAAGACATCTTAAAAGATTTATTGAGTGATGAATATTTAAACAACTCAGATCCATTTTTGATAGATGAAGTTGAACATAAAACAACTTTTATAACAACTATTCATGAGCAAAATTATATTGCTGGGAGCGGAAATATCAAAGGGGTTTCACTTGGAGTTGTCCTTAATCCCCATCAATTTTATAAAAATGAATTTGGGACAAATGTTTATGCTGAAGTGGAAATAAGTGATGAATTTATTGAAACAACTGCACAAAAATTAGTTCAGCACTTTAAAATGAATGAAGAGTTAAAAGAAATTAGAATTTTAGTAGCATTTTTTATTCTTCCACCACCTAATTCATTGTTTCCAGGAACATTTGAATATATAGGAAATACATTTAAAGAAGAAATTGAATTAAAAAAAATAAACTATGAATACCTTTTGTTAAATTCAACCAAAGTTTTAAGTGATGACCTAGAGTCCTACAACTTCCAAAAATTATTAGAAGAAGAAGTTGAAGCTGTCAAAAAAAATACACTAGTAAAATCAGAGGGGATTTATTATGAAAACTCAATTATTCAAATTGATGTCGAGGTTTCAAATGTTAAATTTCAAAAAAGCGAAATAATTCACTTAACTTCAAAAATAAGTGAAGTAGTCAATTCTTATAAATGTGATTGTTTTATAAATGTTAAAATTAAGTCTTCAAACAACTTAGAAGCACTAGTAATTAAAAAAGAAAATAGTTTAAAACCAGAAATAACAATAATGAGGTGAATGTATGAATATTGATAAAAAAACAGTTTTACATGTTTCAAAATTATGTAGAATTGATATTGAGAATGACTTAGATAAATATTATAAAGAATTTGAAGCAATAATGGATAGCGTTAATGAAATAATTGATGTTGAAGTAACTGAGGAACTTATGGTTGTTCCGAATCAGCAAAAAAACAGATATTTTTCAACTTCGGATTTAAGAATTTCTTCTGAAGAATTTTTCTGTGATTCTAAGAGGGGCTTTAAAGTTTTTAAGAGGTGTTCAAAATGAAAAATATTTTAAATTTAAAACTAACTGAAATTAATGAACTTTTAAAAGAGAAGAAAATTAAACCAATTGATTTGGTAAATGAGTTTGAAGAAAAAGCTTTAAGCTCTAGTTTGAATGCTTTTATTACTTTAAATATTGAAGCAGCTAAAAAAAGAGCGATTGAACTTGAGGGTAAAGAAGTGGACAATTTGTTTTTTGGAATTCCAATTGTACTTAAAGATAATATTTCAACAAAAAATTTAAAAACAACGTGTGCTTCTAAAATGCTTGAGGACTATATTCCTATTTTTGATGCTAATGTTGTTGAAAAAATGGAACAAAAAAATATGATTATTGTTGGAAAAACTAATATGGATGAATTCGCAATGGGCGGAACGGGTGAAACTAGCTACTTTGGTGCGACAAAAAATCCAATCGATGAGACACTTGTACCTGGTGGAAGTAGTAGCGGTAGTGCCGTTGCGGTAGCTGCTGGAATAGTGCCTTTTGCACTAGGTAGTGATACGGGAGGAAGTGTGAGACAGCCCGCTGCTTTTTGTGGTGTTGTTGGACTTAAACCAACTTATGGAAGAGTTTCAAGATTTGGTTTAATTGCTTTTGGATCAAGTTTAGATCAAATTGGACCAATAACCAGAGATGTAACTGAAAATGCACATTTATTTGAAGTTATAAATGGTTTTTCAAAAGATGATTATACAAGTGCTGATGTTGAAAAATTTGAAGCAAAAGATTTAAAATTAAACAAAAAACTTAAAGTTGCTGTTCCTAAATTTTGTGTTGGAGAAAATATTAATGATGAAGTATTAAGTGTTTTTCTACCGACATTAGAAAAAATAAAAAAAATGGGGCATCAAGTTGATTATGTTGAAATTCCGTTTTTAAAATATTCAATCCCACTTTACCAAGTTATCGCACTGGCTGAGGCTAGTAGTAATCTTGCTCGCTTTGATGGGCTTAAATACGGCTACTCGCCTAATCAATATGATAACTTTGATGATTTTGTTACAAAATCACGAAGTGTCGGATTTGGAGCAGAAGTTAAAAGAAGAATGATGGTTGGTACATATGTTTTAAGTAGTGAAAACGTTGATATATACTATAAAAAAGCACTTCAAGTTAGGCAAGAATTAACAAACGAATTGAATAGTGTTTATAAAAACTATGATATTATCTTGTCACCAGCAACACCAACAGCGGCATTTCCGCTAGGCGAAAAAAGAAAACCGAATGAAGCGTTTTTTGACGATTTATTAACTATACCATTTAATATGTCTGGTCATCCATCTCTTTCAATGCCAATTGGAAAGTGTGGAATCAAACCAATCGGTATGCAAGTATCTTCAAATTACTTTGAAGAAAAGAAAATATATTCTTTCGCTATAGAACTTGAGAAAGAGTTGGGGGTGTAATGATGTTTGAAACTATAGTAGGGATTGAAATTCATGCCGAGTTGAAAACGAAAAACAAAATGTTTTCACCAGCTCTAAATGAATTTGGATCAGCTCCTAATAAAAATGTAAGTGTTATTGACTTAGGGCTTCCTGGTACACTTCCAAAAATAAATTATGAAGCAATCGAAATGGCACTTAAAGCTGCGCTTGCTCTTAATTGTAAAATAAATAAAAAAATGCAATTTGATCGTAAAAATTATTTTTATCCAGATTTACCCAAGGGCTATCAAATAACGCAAAATGAAACACCAATTGGATATGATGGTTTTGTTGAAATAGAAGTTGATGGAGAAACTAAAAAAATTAATATTGAACGCATTCACATTGAAGAGGATACTTGTAAAAGTCTTCACGAGGGAGACGAAACTTATCTTGATTACAATCGAGCAGGAGTTCCTTTAATTGAAATAGTAACAAAACCAGATATTAAAAATGATAAAGAAGCAATTTTGTATTTGGAAAAAATAAGAGAAATTTTATTGTATTTAGATGTTAGTGATGTTAAAATTGAAGAGGGTAGCATGCGTTGCGAGGCCAATGTTTCAATTAAGAAAAAAGAAGATTTGAAATTAGGAAACAAAGTTGAGGTTAAAAACATCGGTTCTATTTCAAATGTTGGTAAGGCAATTTTGTTTGAGGAAAAAAGACAAGAAAAATTGATTTTATCAGGAGAAGAAATTGTAACTGAGACTAGAAGATATGACGAAAAACTTGGTGAAACAGTTTTAATGCGTATTAAAGAAACAAAAAATGATTATCGTTATTTTCCAGAACCAGATCTTTCAATAATAATGCTTAGTGATAGTCATATTGAAAAAGCAAAAAAAGAAATGCCGCTACTGCCCGATGAAATGAGAAAAAAGTTTACTCTTGATGGAATTTCTGAAATTAATATTAAAACAATAGTTGCTTCTAGAGAACTTAGCGGTTACTTTTTAGAAATATATGAACAAGTAGATGTAATAGAAACTTCAAAAATTTTAACTTCGGTTGTTCTTAAACAACTAAACAAAAACAGAAAGGAAATTAACGAAATAGACAAAGAAGGTTTTGTTAAATTAGTAAATGCTCGTTCTGATAAAAAAATAAGTTCTGACCAACTTGAGGCAATGTTTGTAAAATTACTAAATGGCGAAAAAAATATTGAAGAACAAATTGAAAACGAAAAATCAGATATGCTTACTTCACAGGACCTAGAAAAATTAATTATTACTATAATTGAACAAAATCAGGATTCTCTAGATAAGTATAAGAGTGGAGATGAACGAGTTTTAAAACATTTTATGGGTTTAATTATGAAAGAAACAAAAGGAAAAGTAGACCCGAAAGAGGCCAATAAGCAACTGCTGGAACTTCTTTCGAAACTTGCATAGACACTGTATTTATAGTATAATGTTATAGCGAATGAGGTGTAGAAATGGAGAACTTAAAAAAGTTTTTTCTGAAACAAAAATTTAAAATTATTATTATAGCTACTATTATTATTTTATTAGCACTAGGAACTTTTTACGGGATGAAAGTTTTGCTTCCGGATAGAGGTCAGAGTATTTATGGAAGTCGACTTGAAGGAATTAATGAATATGAAATTGATAAAAATCGTTTAAGCGAAATTAAAGAACTTGTTTTGGAAAGCGAAATAGTCGAAAAGGTTAATACTAACATTTCTGGAAAAATAGTAAACTTTGTTGTTTATGTTGATTTTGAGGCCGATTTAGAAGTTGCAAAATCTGTATCAGAAATATTGTTAGTAGAATTCACTGAAGAAGAAAAAGGTTTTTATGACATGCAACTTTTTTTGACCTCAGAGGAAGAAAGTGACATATATCCTAAAATAGGTTATAAACATTCAACTTCAGTAAACTTTGTTTGGTCTAACTAGTGAAGGTGGTATTATGAAAAACAAAAAAATTATTATATTAGGAATAATTACGATTTTCTTACTTGCATCGGGTATTTATCTTTTTCTTAGAGAAGATAGAGATACTTCCTTAAATTTGCTGGAAAGACAATGGATAGATCAAAACAGAAATAATGTTATTGATGTTGGAGTTTTAAATGGAGTTCCTGTTTTCACCTCTTCTGGCGAAGGAGTTTTATTTGACTTTATAAATTCACTTGAGGAAATGACTGAATTATCGTTTAATATGGTTCCATTTTCTTATGGTTCTGATATTGAAGTTGATTATAAATTTAATATTAAAAATGAAGCTGGAACTGATGACATATTATTTTATACTGACAATTATGTTTTAATAACTAATTTAGAAAAAAATTATTTAGATATTTCTGAAATAGTTGATATTGAAATAGGTGTTTTAAATGAAGATTTATCTCTTGCTAATTATTATTTAGGAGAAAACAATCTTTTATTTAGAACTTATAACACTTATGCTGAAATGTTTGAGGAAACTGAAGAAGCAGTTGATTTAATTGAACTTGATGAAGAAGAAATCTTAGTTGCTGAAGAGAAAGAAGCGAAGGCGAAGGGTTTTTTAGTTCCGAAAACGTATATGCTTGAAAGAATAATGAGCAGCGAGTACAATATTTCATATAATATTGATGATATGAAGGCTTATTATGTTATTGAATTAGGTGAAACAGCTAGATTAAATAGCATTTTCGAAAAATACTTTTCTAATTGGCATAGTGAAAATTATGTTAGAAAATTTAATGAAAGATTTAACGAAATTTATTTTTCGGTTAATAATGTGAATGAAAAAGATCGCGCAGACTTTAGAGGAAAGCGCTATGAATATGGATATGTTGAAGAACTCCCTTATGATTTCACTGTTGGTAATGAGCACTTTGGAATTAATCAAACTTTTTTAAATAAATTTGCAAAAAGAACTGGAATAGATTTTCGTTATATTGCTTACAGTAGTTATGAAAAGCTTTTAGAGGGCTTTAATGCTAATGAAGTCGATTTTATGATAGTTGATAAAGAAAACGATTACAAAATGGATGTTTTTGAAACGCTAAATTTATATAAAAGTGAATTTGCCATTGTATCTAAAGTCGATCAATTAAATCCAGTTGTATCCTTAAACTCACTAAAAGATAAAGATGTTGTGGTTCTAAACAATGATTTAATTTTAAATGTTTTATCTGAAAGTGAAATTGAATATAGAAAAACAGATAGTGTGTCTGATTTAGTTAGTAGGGTTGAAAAAGAATATTTAGTTTTAGATAAAAATGTCTTCAATTTTTACTTAAAAGAACATTTTGAAGATTTTAAATTTAACTTTGTTTCTAATGACCTGGGATCAAGAAGATTTGCAATTAGAGATATAAATGAAAATCGTGTATTTTATGAATATTTCAATTTCTATTTATCATTCATAAATGAACAAGAAGTATTTAATGAAGGTTTTTCCGATTCATACAATGAGTATCACCAAGTAGAATATTTGAGAATCCTGGCACTCCTTTTATCAATTTTAGTAACGATGGGACTTTTGTTTTATGTTACAAATAGGAGTAATAAGAAAAAACAAAATAGTAAAACTACTTTAACAAAAGAAAACAAGTTGAAGTATATAGACTTATTAACATCATTGAAAAACAGAAATTACTTAAATGAAAACATCGCAAGGTGGGATTCAAGCGGAGTTTATCCTCAAGCAGTTGTAGTTGTCGATCTTAATAACGTTGCCTATATTAATGATAATTATGGTCATGCAGAAGGTGATAATGTTATTAAAGAAGCGGCTAATACACTAATTATGAATCAAGAAGAAAATAGCGATATTATCAGAACAAGCGGAAATGAATTTTTAATTTATATGGTCGGTTTTGATGAAAAAGCGATAGCTTCTTATGCAAAAAAATTACAAAAAGAATTTCAAAGTTTAAGTCATGGATTTGGAGCAGCGGTTGGTTATAGCGTAATTGAAGATGGAATAAAAACAGTTGATGATGCTATAAATGAAGCGACGATTGATATGAGGAATAAAAAGGATTTGTAATATGTTTAATAGAATAAGTGAAAACCTAAAAAGATTATTATTAATTATAAAAAGGCCGGAGATGACGATACTTCCCGGACATCTTGCCTTTTTTTTAGTTTTGTCAATTTTACCGCTTTTTATGGTTCTCTTTATAATTGCATCAACAATGCCATTTTCTGTTGGACTTATGACAGATTTTGTTGTTGAAACTTTTCCATCAGATGTGGCAGAACTTATTCTTCCGTTATTTACTGGAAGAACATTTGGTTTGGAAACCACACTTTTTATACTTTTGAGTATTTTTGTTGCATCAAAAGGGTTTTCTTCGATTATTGTTATAGCTAATACTTTTTATAATAACAAACGAAAAAACACTATTGTAAGAAGAATAAAATCGATTATTTTAACAACACTGTTGTTACTATTGTTTTTATTTATGATTGTGGTTTTAGCATTTGGTAATAACATCATGCTATTTATAAGTAATTTAATTGGTTCAGATTTAATTTACAATTATGTACACATGTTTTATTTGCTACTTAAATGGCCGTTTGCTTTTGTCTTTATGTTGATTTTGATTAACTTAATATATACATTAGCACCCGACAACAGCATAAAAAGTAGAACTGCTTTTCCAGGAGCACTATTTACAACTATAACTTGGATTATTTCAACTTGGCTTTACTCAATGTGGGTTGATAATTTTTCTAATTATGATGTTGTTTACGGTAGTTTATCAACAATTATAGTAATGATGATTTGGATTTACCTTTTATCATATCTATTTGTTCTTGGTCTTGCAATAAACGCAAACTCGCACGTTGAAAAAAAGAGAGAAGGTGATTTAGATGAACAAAATGATAAGTGACTTTAGAAAAAAAGCTCGCATTTACTTTAAAACAAATATTTTATTTAGTGTTTTTGTTATAACTTCGGTTATAAATGCTTGGTTATTGAGATATTTTACAGTTAACAATCCATTTGATTTGTGGCCGATTGTTGCTGATTTTTCGGTAGTTTTAATTTTAGGATCATTTGGTTATTTTATCGCAGTAAAACATCAATTTAAATATTTTTTATCACTAGCAATTTTATTTTCCTTTATTGGAGTTGTAAACTCTATATATTACACTAACTTTAATTCATTTACTTCAGTTTCGCTTATTGCAACAACTACTCAATTAGTTGGTGTTGCTGATGCTGTTGTTTTAGATATTATGCAACCACGCGATCTTATTTTCGTTTGGCAAATTTTTGCGTTAATATTTGTAAATAAAAATTTGAAAAACAAAAAATATTTTGAATATGCGGCAAAAATAGAAGTTGGAAAAATAAGAGCGTTAAATACAATGGTTGTTGCAATTATTCTGCTTGGATTTTTCACATCTGCACTTTCGGGTGTTGATATAAGTCGATTGGGCAAACAATGGAATAGAGAGTTTATCGT
>SKGW01000066.1 GCA_007117285.1 Bacilli bacterium | reverse complement strand
TTACATCCAAATGAAAAAATAACAAAAGGAACAGCGCAAAATGATGATATTTATTTCCAAGCGGCTGAATCGCGAAATAAATACCATGATATCGTTCCAGAGATTGTAATTGAATATATGAACAAAATAAATAAAATTGCCCAAACAGACTATAAACCATTTAACTATTATGGTTCTGAAAATGCAGAAAAAATTATAATAGCAATGGGATCTGTTAACGAAACAATCAAAGAAACAATTGATTACTTAATTAAAAAAGGTGAAAAAGTTGGACTGGTTGAAGTTCACTTATATCGTCCGTTTAGTGTTAAATATTTAAAAACTGAGCTACCATCTTCAGTTAGAAAAATAGCAGTTTTAGACAGAACAAAAGAACCAGGAAGCCATGGTGAGCCACTTTACCTTGACATTGTATCAGCACTTAAAGATGAAGATATTGAAATTGTTGGTGGTAGATACGGTCTTTCAAGTAAAAACACAACACCTGGTCAAATAGAGGCTGTTTATAATATGCTTGAAAATCCAAAACATCCATTTACAATTGGAATTGATGATGACGTAACTAACTTAAGTTTAAAATCAACTAACTTAAAAATAAGTGATTCACTTGAATTTTCAATATATGGATACGGTAGTGATGGAATGGTTACTGCTTCAAAATCAATTATTAAAATTGTTGGTTCAACACCAGCTTATGTTCAAGGATATTTTCAATATGACTCAAAAAAATCAGGTGGAGTGACATTAAGTCATCTACGTTTTAATAAAAACAAAATCAGATCAACATATTATGTTGAAAATCCAAAACTAGTTGTTGTTACAAAAGAAAGTTACTTTAAAAAATATGATGTTCTAAAAAATATTTCAAAAAATGGAGTTTTACTAATAAATACTAGTAGTGATGAATTTGATTTATTTAGTAAAAAGGACACTGACTTAATTAAAGAAAAAAACATCTCGGTTTATACAATTGATGCTTATAAAATAGCTGATGAAAATAAAATACCTGGTAAAATTAGCTCAATAATGGAAATGGCAATATTTGAATTAACAAAAATTATCGATCCAGTTAAAGCAAAAGATTTAATTAATAAACGAATTGAAAAAGACTTTGCAAAAAAAGGTGATCAAGTTGTTAAATCGAATCAGGACTCAATTGAACAAGTAAAAACTAATATTAAAAAATGGAATTTCAAAGATAGCACGATTGAATATTCAATTGATAATGATTTAGTTGGAAGAATAAATGCTCGAGAAGGGGATGATGTTCCGGTTTCAGAGTTTGTTCCAAATGGTAACTTTGAAGGCGGTACAACAAGAACCGAAAAAAGAGAAATAGCAGAATCTGTTCCTAAATGGAAAAGTGAAAACTGTATTCAGTGTAGTCTTTGTTCATTTGTGTGTCCACACGCAGTTATAAGACCTTTTCACTTATCGGAAGAGGAATTCCAAAATGCACCTGAATATGTTAAAAAGAGAGCAATTAAACCACTTGAAAAAAACTTAAGTGAGTATTATTTTATAATTTCTATATCAGTTAAGGACTGTACTGGATGTCGTTTATGCGTCAATAAATGCCCAGGAAAAGCGGGTAATAAAGCATTAGTACCAAGTGATTTTAAAGAAGAAATTGCTAATCAAGAACAAGAGATTGCGGATTATTTATTTAATAATATTGAAAACAAAAAACTAATTAACGAAGGAATTATTAAAGGAACTCAATTAAATCGACCACGTTTTGAATTTAGTGGAGCGTGTGCTGGTTGTGGAGAAACACCATATATTAAACTTTTAACACAGATGTTTGGTGATGGATTGATTATTGCAAATGCAACTGGTTGTTCATCTATTTATGGTGGAACAGCACCATCAACTCCGTATGACATTCCATGGGCCTCTTCACTATTTGAAGATAATGCCGAATACGGATATGGTATGCAAATTGCTTATGAAGTAGCTAAAAATCGAATTGAAAAAGCAATGAAAAATGCCGATGATGAGAATAAGGAACTTTATCAAGAATGGCTTGATAATAAAAATGATTATTTTATTACAAAAACAGTTGCTGAAAAAATCAATTATGAAAAAGCACCAATTGAACTTCAAGACTTGAAAAAGTTTATTCCAGCTCGTTCTGTATGGGCGATTGGTGGAGATGGTTGGGCCTATGATATTGGGTTTGGTGGAATTGATCATGTTTTATCAAGTTCAGATAACATTAATATTTTAGTTTTAGATACACAAGTTTATTCAAACACAGGGGGGCAGTCCTCAAAAGCAAGTACGGTTGGAAGTATTGCACCATTTGCAGGAATTGGAAAAACAAACTATCGAAAAGATTTAGCTAAAATTGCACTTACATATCCTAATGTTTATGTAGCGCAAGTAAGTCTTGGTGCTAATGGTATGCAACTTGTTAAAGCATTTAAAGAAGCTGCAGAACATGACGGACCTTCAATTATTATTGCTTATTCACCTTGTATTGCACATGGAATTCAAGGCGGAATGTCAAATAGCATTGATAATCAAGAATTAGCAACAAAATCAGGTTTCTTCCCAATATTCAGATACAGTCCAGCTACAGAGAAATTTACATTAGACAGCAAAAATGTTGACTTTAGTTTATATGAACAATTTTTAGAAAGTCAAAAAAGATTTTCAATGCTTAAGGTAATAAACCCTAATCAAGCAACTGAACTTCTAGAGGCCAATAAAAAACAAGCAGAAAAAGCATTTGAATATTACAAAAATATGGAAAGTAGTGAATAAGCACTGCTTTTCTTGTTAATTTAATTAATTTATGATATTATAACTCAATCAAAAGGAGTGATTATATGAAAACTAATCCAAATCTTAAATTTCAAACAGAAGTAATGGGGCTTAATGAAAAAAATGAAAAAGTAGAGAAAAAAACATTTGAAAATGATGGATACAGAGCTAGAGATTATATAATTAGAAACAGTTACTTTAAAAACAGTCTTTTAATTTTTGAAGAGGGTTATGTTAAATTTGAAAATTGCGTATTTGATGGAGAAGTATCAATTTTTAATAAAGGCAAAATGGGATTTGATGCAATTGAAATAGTTTCATCAAAAACTGCACCAGAATCAGAAAAACTGGATATTCGAGCTCAATCAGTTGAAATACTTCAGTGTGATTTCATGTCAGTAGATAATTTGATTATTGATGCAATATCGGTTGATATAAATGCATCTAATATAATGTCAACCGGCGAAATAAGTTATTCTGGATATCTTAATCTGTTTCACAGTGATCTTGATTTAATCGATTTGAAAAATGTGTCTAAAGAAGAAAAAAAAGCAGCAATAAATATTAAATACACGAGAATAGATGGTGAAGATAAAGAATTCAATAACATTCGACAAGTTCTAAATAAGTAAAGAATTAATTTTTCTTTACTTTTTTCTTGTCTATAAACCATTATAATAGTATAATTTAGTTAGGTGATATTATGATGTGGTTAGTAATTGCAATACTTTTAGCAATAGTTGAGGTTTTAACTGTTAATTTAACAACAGTATGGTTTGTAGCAAGTGCATTAATTGCGCTGCTGGCTTCTTTTTTTATTGACGATTTTATCATTGAATTTGCAATCTTTGTTATTTTAGGAGTTGTCTTTTTAGCAACAACAAGACCCTTGTTGCTTAAGGTAATTCATAGCAAAAGAGAGCGAACTAATATTGATAGAATAGTTGGTATGAAGGGCAAAATCATTAAAAGCATTCCAAAGGATGACGTTGGTGAGGTAAAAGTCGATGGTAAAATTTGGTTTGCTATTTCTGAAAAACCAATTGATGTTAATTCAACAGTTGAAATTTTAGAAATCATGGGCACCAAACTTAAAGTTAAGGAGATTGATTAAATGGAACCACTAACAGTTATTATTATTTTAGTTTTTGTACTAATAATTCCAAATGTTAAAATTGTACCACAAGCCAAAGCCGTAGTTATTGAAAGAATGGGATCTTATTTTACAACGTGGAGTAATGGATTACACTTCAAATTACCTTTTATCGATAGAATAGCGTCAAGTGTTATTTTAAAAGAAAAGGTTCGTGACTTTGCACCACAACCAGTAATTACAAAAGATAATGTAACTATGCAAATTGATACAGTTGTTTATTTTCAAATAACAGATCCAAAATTATTTACATACGGAGTTGATGATCCAATTGCAGCAATTGAGAGCTTAACAGCAACAACACTTAGAAATATAATTGGTGATTTAGAGCTTGATCAAACGTTAACATCAAGAGATATTATTAATACTAAGATGCGAGCAATTTTAGATGAAGCATCAGATCCTTGGGGAATTAAAGTAAATAGAGTAGAAGTTAAAAACATTCTTCCACCAAGAGAAATTCAAGAAGCAATGGAAAAGCAAATGAGAGCTGAGCGTGAAAGAAGAGAATCGATTTTACGTGCTGAAGGTGAAAAAAGATCTGCAATTTTAGTTGCTGAAGGTGAAAAACAAAGTGCAATTTTAAGAGCAGAAGCTAAAAAAGAATCACAAGTTAGAGAAGCAGAAGGTGAGGCTGAAGCACTTGTAAAAGTAAAACAAGCAGAAGCCGATGGAATTAGATTAATTAAAGAAGCAAATCCAGATCAAAATGTTTTAACCCTAAAGGGATTAGATACTTTGGCTGAGATGGCAAATGGAACAGCAACAAAAATAATTGTTCCATCTGATTTACAAAATGTAGCAACATTAAGTACAACAATTAGTGAAATGTTTAAAGAAAAGAACTAGAAATAGTTTTTTTTATTTAAAAAACTTGAAATATAATAGAATAAAAGGTTATAATTAAGGTGGTGATAATATGAACATAAATGGTAGTTTTGTTAATTATATTGAATTGGGAAGTGCAAAGAAATCTACAATTGTTCTTTTGCATGGTTGGGGTCAAAATATTGAGATGATGAAACCGCTTGGTGATTTTTTCAAAAGAAACCACCGAGTTATTATAATTGATCTTCCTGGTCATGGGAAAAGCCATGAGCCCACTTTTGACTATTCAATTTATGATTTTGCAATTGTAATTAATGAACTACTTAAAAAACTAAAAGTGACAAATCCAATTTTAATCGGACATTCCTTCGGTGGGAAAATAGCACTTTTGTATTCCAGTTTATTTCAAGTAAACAAATTAGTTGTACTGGGAAGTCCATATCGAAAATCACAAAAGCAAGACTCAGTAAAACTAAAACTTTTAAAAGGTCTTAAAAAAATCCCTTTTCTCCAGCCATTCGAAGAGTTTGCAAAAAACAGAATGGGATCAAGTGATTATCGAAACGCTAGTAAAATAATGAGACAAACATTAGTTAATTCAGTTTCATTTGATTTATCTAACGACGTTAAAAAAATAACTGCACCAACGCTAATAATATGGGGCAGTAGGGACGAAGCCGTTCCTTTGAAAGAAGCAGAAGATCTTGAAAAACTAATTTCAAATGCGGGTTTAGTAGTTATTGAAAACGCAACACACTACGCTTACTTAGAACACTTAAGTTATGTTTTAAAAGTAATAAACAAATTAATAGAAGGATGATTTAATGACTGAAAAAATAGCAATAATAGTTTTAATTTTTTATGCAATTATCAGGTATAAAAAAGCGCTTCATATGTTTCAACAAAATCGCTATAATGATAAAAACCGCTATCTTGTTTGGTTGAAAAAAAATATTTTAAAAAGCTTTAATATTATTGAACTTTTACCAATAATTATTTATTTAGTTATAGAAGAATATTTTATTTTTTCAATGTTAGTAATATACATCTTTTTAATTATTAGTGAATTAATTAGTAAAGAAAAAACAAAAATACCGCTTGCTATTACTGCAAGAGTAAAAAGGCTTATAATTACTAGTGTAATCATATTTGCTCTACCAATTTTACTGTTAAGTAATTATCTATATGTTGTATATATATTGTTAATATTTGGAATGTTTAAAATAGTAATATTTGCAAACATAATTAACAAACCAATTGAAAAATTAGTGTTTACTTATTATCGGAAAAAAGCAATTAAAAAATTAGATGATTTAAAGCATTTAATTAAAATTGGTATAACCGGAAGTTATGGAAAAACTAGTAGCAAACTTATTTTAACATCGATTTTGAATCAAAAATACAATGCTATGACAACACCTGAAAATTATAATACTCCAAATGGCTTGATGCTAACAATTAACAACTACATGGATAAGTTTTCAGATTACTTTGTTGCTGAGATGGGGGCTTGTAGGGTTGGGGAAATAAAAGAACTGACTGATATGATAAAACCACATCACGGTATTTTAACTAAAATAGGAGTTGCTCATTTAGAAACGTTTAAAACTCAAGAAAATATTCAAAAAACAAAATTTGAATTAATTGAATCACTTCCAAAAGATGGAATTGCTGTTTTAAATAAAGATGATAAGTATCAGGTTGAATATAACCTTAAAAACAATTGCAATGTAGTATGGATTGGTATTGATAATAAGGGAGATTATGTGGCTAGCAATATTGAGTATTCAAACAATGGTATGAAATTTGATGTTTCATATAAAAAAGAAAAGCATTCTTTTACAACAAAATTACTTGGAAAAAGCAATGTATATAATATTCTTGGAGCAGTAGCACTAGCACATCAATTAGATACGTCTTTTTATATAATGCAAAAAGCAATTTCAAGAATAAATGCACCAACGCACCGTTTAGAACTTAAAAAGCTTAACAACATGACAATTATCGATGATGCATACAATTCAAACCCAGTCGGGTCTAAAATGGCTCTTGATGTTCTTTCAAAGATGCCAGGATATCGAATAATAGTAACACCAGGAATGATTGACTTAGGAGAAGAAGAAAATTTTTATAACAAAGAATTTGGAAAACACATGAAAGACAATGTTGATTTTGTTATCTTGGTTGGAAAAAAACAAACAGAGGCAATATTTAGTGGTCTTGAAGAAGTTAATTTTGATAAAAAAAATATTAGCGTTGTTCCTAATTTGAACGAGGCCTTCTTAAAAATTTCCGAAATAAATGAAAAAAATAAATTTGTCTTGCTTGAAAATGATCTTCCTGATATATTTAATGAATAGGAGTGAAAAATATGAAAATTAAAGTAGGAGTAATATTTGGTGGTAACAGTACTGAACACGAGGTAAGCATTATATCTGCAACTCAAGCTATGCAAAATATCAACACTGATAAATATGATATATATCCAATATATATTGATAAAGATGGTCAGTGGTATAGCGGGAAAATGTTGATGGATATTAATGTGTTTAAAGATTTTGATAGTTTAAAAAAGTACGCTAATAAAATTCAAATTACCAAAAGAGCAGGTATAGTATATTTGCAAAGAATTAATTTTTTTAAAAATCTTATTACTGATATTGATATATTTTTCCCAATTGTTCATGGTAAAAATGTAGAAGACGGAACTATCCAAGGATTTTTAGAAACAATTGGCGCACCATATGTTGGTAGCGGTGTTTTGGGCAGTGCTCTTGGACAAGACAAGGTTGTCATGAAGCAATTATTTGAGCAAAATAATCTTCCTGTTGTTCCTTATTTGTGGTATTATGAAGAAGAGTATTTTGAAAATAAAGAAGATATTTTAGTTGATGTTAAGAAACTAGGATTTCCGTTAATGATCAAACCAGCAACATTGGGCAGTAGCATTGGAATAAGCAAGGTTAAAAAAGAAGAAGAATTAGAAGAAGCCGTTTCCGAGGCCTTTAAATACGATAACAAAGTTGTAATAGAAAAAGAAATCGAAAACTTAATGGAAATTAATTGTAGTGTTTTTGGAAATTATATAAATCAAGAAACAAGTTCACTAGAACAAGTTATGGGAATTGATGAATTTTTATCATACCGAGACAAGTATATGGGTGGTAAAAAAGGTTCTACTAAAGGAATGGTAAGCACTAATCGAATAATTCCGGCTGATATTTCTGAAAAGTTAAAAAAAGAAATTGAGGACTATGCAGTTGAATCTTTTAAGGTTTTAAATTTAAGTGGAGTAGCTAGAATTGACTTTTTAGTAGACAAGAAGAAGAAAAAAGTCTATATAAATGAGCCCAACACAATTCCTGGATCACTTTCATATTATTTATGGAATGATAAGGGTGTTAAATATCGTGAATTAATCGATGATTTGCTGAGTTTGGCAATTAAGGATTATCGAAAAAAAGTTAGCAAAGTGACATCTTTTGATACAAATATATTAAGTAATCAAAAGGGTACTAAAATTTCAAAATTTAACACAGAGCTTTAAGCTCTAAATGGATGATTAGCTCAGTTGGTTAGAGTGCTACGTTGACATCGTAGAGGTCACTGGTTCGAGTCCAGTATCGTCCACCATTTATATT
>SKGW01000001.1 GCA_007117285.1 Bacilli bacterium | reverse complement strand
GCATTATTAGGTATTAATAAAACAGCAGCACTTGAATCAGCGTCTTTTGGTGTTAGAGTTAATGCTGTATGCCCAGGTCCTGTTGATAATAATATGATGAGAAATATTGAAAAAAAAGCATCACCAGATGCACCAGAAGCGGTTAAGGAAGCATTTGTTCAAAACTTACCTATGGGGAGATATGCAACTAATGAAGAAGTTGCCAATATGATTATTTTCTTCGCATCTGATAAGTCAGAATATTTAACCGGAACTGCTCAACGAGTAGATGGCGGAATGGGAGCAAAATAACAGGTTTAAGCCTGTTTTTTTCTTTGTTTTATGTTATAATTATTTTATTGGAGGTTGCTTATGGAAAATATAATACAAGAAATGATACCAGTTGTTAAAAGTTTGGCGTTGGCTTTAATCGTTTTAATAGTTGGTTTAATTATTATTAAACAAATAACGAAGAGATTAATTAAATTAATGGATAAAACTGAAATGGATGCTAATCTTAAACCATTTTTATCATCTCTTTTAGGGGTTGGTTTAAAAGTCTTATTGCTATTTGCTGTTGTTGGAATTATTGGGGTAGATACATCATCATTTGTTGCGGTATTAGCTTCAATGGGATTTGCAATTGGACTTGCTTTTCAGGGATCGCTGTCTAATTTTGCTGGAGGAATTTTGCTTCTTGCAATAAAACCTTTCAAAGTGGGAGATGTTATTGAATCAAACGGTATTCTTGGAATAGTTCAAGGTATAAAAATTTTATATACTGAAGTAAATACTTTTGATAATAAAACAGTCTTCATTCCTAACGGAGGTCTTGCCAACTCATCAATAACTAATTTTACACGAAATGAAATAAGAAGAGTTGATTTAGAATTTAACGTTAGTTATAATTCTGACATAAAAAAAGTTAAAGAATTACTTAATAAAGTTGTTTCAAAGCATGAATTAATTTTAGCTGATCCTGAACCATTTATAAAACTATTTAAACACGGATCTAGTGAACTTGTTTTTTTAATAAGAGTTTGGGCGAAAACAGATGATATGTGGACGGTTCACTATGATTTGCTTGAGCAAGTTAAATTAGAATTTGATAAGGCTAAAATTAGCATTCCGTATCCACAAATGGATGTTCATATTAAAAATGAAAAATAGTATATTAGAGCATTTAAGAGAAGCTCGCGAAATTTTAGAAATAAAGAAAGCTATTCAAAGAAAGACAATAATTGTGGATAAGAAAATTGATAATGGGTATGTATTAAAGAAGAAAAGAAAAATAAATTAGACTAATTTGTTTTTTTTTTATATAATGGGAGTAGAGAATGGAGGGTTCATTATGATATATATATGCAACATATTATTACTGTTTATTTATTTTACTTTGTTTTTCATGCTTGCGCAAAAAAAGAAAAACAACGCTTTAATTGACATTGCATGGGGACTTGGGTTTGTGGTTGTAGCGATTTATAATTATTTTTATGGAATAGTTGATATGCGCTCCAACATTATGCTTATTCTAATTATGCTTTGGGGCGGTCGACTTTCATATCATTTGTTTAAGAGAAACTGGAACAAAGAAGAAGATTTTCGTTATCAAGAGATGAGAAAAAAATGGGGTGAAAAGCAAGAAATAAAAGCATTTACTAATGTTTTTATGAGTCAGATGGCATTGCTTTATATAATTTCACTACCTATTGTACTTGTAATGCAGGGCAACCGTTCTTTGGGAACGCTAGATTACATTGGTATTTCAATTTGGATTATTGGATATTTCTTTGAAGTTGTTGGTGATTATCAACTTAAACAATTTATTTCAAAAGAAAAAAACAGAGGTAAGATAATGAAGGATGGGCTTTGGAAGTATACAAGACATCCTAACTATTTTGGAGAGGGAATAATGTGGATTGGAATCGGTATAATAGCTCTATCAGTTCCATATGGATGGGTAGGTCTTATAAGTCCCATTTTAATTAATTATTTACTTTTGTTTGTTTCAGGAGTTCCACTCTTAGAAGAAAAATATAGGAGCAGAGCTGACTTTCAGCAATATATGAAAGAAACAAATAAATTTATTCCCGGACCAAGAAGGAAGGTGGATTAATATGAGTTATTTCAAAATGTATATTATTGCTCTAATTGTCTTTTTAATAGTTGATGGTCTTTGGCTTGGTTTAATTGCTAAGGATATGTACAATAAAGAATTGGGTTTTTTGCTAAAAGAAAGTCCAAATTGGATTGCGGCAGGAA
This sequence comes from Bacilli bacterium, assembly GCA_007117285.1. Lineage (GTDB taxonomy): Bacteria > Bacillota_I > Bacilli_A > RF39 > UBA660 > CSBR16-174. The sequence continues at coordinate 24,541 of SKGW01000001.1, read as the reverse complement.
TTTTCTACTTATTTTTTATAGTTGGAATTGTTTTCTTTGTTGTTAATCCCGCTATTGAAAAAGAAAGTTTAAGATACTTGCTAATAGCGGCTGTTTTATTTGGTACACTAACTTATGCAACATACGATTTAACCAATTTAGCAACAATAAATAACTGGCCTTTAAAAGTTACAATAATTGATATAATTTGGGGCGGATTTTTAACAACTATAGTGTCTCTTGTAACATATTATTTAGTAAAATAGCGATTATTCGCTTTTTTCTTTTGAAAGATTGAAAAAAGTTTACCAATAATGTAATATATATACAGAAGGTGTTTAAATGAAAAAATATTTAGGAATTATAATTGGAAGCTTATCACTTATAAGCGCAATTATTATTTTACAACCTATAAGTTTGTTTTTGGGAGGTATCGGTGTTGCAATAGCCGGAATTAACCTTCTTTTTATAATAAATAAAAAAGATATTGAAAAGGAAGATGACAATGAATAAAAAAGTAGTTGTTTTTGGTGGAGGGACAGGAATGTCAACCTTGCTTCGTGGACTTAAAAACTTTCCTCTCGATATAAGTGCGGTTGTATCCGTTTGCGATGATGGTAAGAGTACTGGTAAACTCAGAAAAGAATTTAATCAACCTGCAGTAGGCGATATTAGAAGAGTAATTATTTCTCTTTCCGAGACAGAGCCCCTCGTTGAAAAAATGTTAAATTATCGATTTGATACATACACAGACTTAAACGGTCATACTGTTGGAAATTTACTTTTGACAGCTGCGACAAACATATCTGGAAACATGAGTGACGGAATCGAGGCCCTATCCAAAACTTTAAACTTAAAAGGTCGAGTTCTTCCTTTAACCGAAGATAATGTTGTTTTGATGGCTAAGATGGCTGATGGTAATATAATTGAAGGTGAGAATAATATAACTTCTTATCGAGGCGTAATTAAAAATGTTTATTATAAAAAAAAGCCAATAATAAACAACGCTGTTTTAGACTCTCTTGGAAATGCTGATTATATTATATTAAGCATGGGAAGTTTATACACAAGTATTCTTCCAAATTTAATATGTTCTGAAATTGTTAAAGCAATTGATAAATCAAAAGCAGAAATATTATATGTTTGTAATATGATGACTCAACCTGGAGAAACAGACGGATTTAAAGTAAGTGATCATATTAAACTTATAAACAAACATTTAGGTAAGAAAAAAATAAATACAGTTTTTGTTAATGACGAAAAAATACCTAAAGAAATTCAAAAAAAGTATGAGTCATTAGAACAAAAAGATACAGTTGAAATAGATTGTGAACATATACCTTCAAATGTTGAAATAATAAGAGCGAAATTAGTTTTGCTTGAAGGCGGCTATATTCGTCACAAATATAATAGGTTAGCATCGCATATTTTTATGAAAACAATCGAGGAGTGATTTTATGTCATTTACATCGACATTGAAAAACGAAATAATTAATATCGAAGGAACAGAACTGGAAGACATTTCTGAACTTTCTGCTATTTTAAACTTGATTGGGTCTAAAGATGAAAAAATAAAATTGGTCACCGAAAGTGTAAGTGTTGCTAAAAGAGTTTTTAACTTAATTAAAAAAAAATATAAAAAAAACTGTAAAATAACAGTTAGAAAAGGGTATAGTTTTAATAAAAAATATACGTACATCTTAGAAGTTGATGATAAAGATGATTTGATTGAAAATGAACTAGGAATTAATTTTGAAAACAAACAGTTGGTTCCTGCTTCATTTGTTGTTGCTGATGAGGAAACTAAGAAGGCCTATTTACGAGGCGTGTTTTTATCGGTGGGCAGTTTGAGTGATCCAAAAAAATCAAGTTATCACTTGGAGTTTGTTTTGTTAAATAAAGATTATGCTGAATTTATTATGGAACTTTTAAATAGTTTTAATTTAAATTCAAAGTTAATTGCAAGAGAAAAAAAGTATATGGTTTATATTAAAGAAGCTGAACGCATAAGTGATTTTTTAAAGGTTGTCGGTGCAGGTGGCGGTTTGTTCTACTTTGAAGATATTAGAATATATCGTGATCATAAAAATATGACCAATCGACTTAATAACTGTGAACAAGCTAATGTTGATAAAACAATTGAGGCCTCGGACAAACAAATAGAAGATATTGAAATAATTAAGGAAATCGGTGTATTTGATGCTTTGGATGATAAACTTAAGATAGTTGCAAATTACCGGCTTAAATATCCGGACGCTTCTTTAACGGAACTAGGAGATATAATTTCTTATGAGACGAGCACTAAAATTTCAAAATCAGGTGTTTATCATAGAATGAAAAAATTACAAGAATTAGCGCAAAAAATAAGGAGATAATTTAATTATCCCCTTTTTTTAATATCTTGTAATAAAACTGTAATTATTGGTTTTCTTCCTGTCTTTTGAAAGATATATGTTGATAGTTCAGAAATTATTTCGGATTCTATTTCGTTGATTTTGTAATTTCTTTCTAAACTTTTTTCAATTATACTTTTTGTCATACCTTCCAATTCTTTTAATAAGTCAAGGTTGAAGTTAACAAGCACAAAACCTCTAGTTGAGATATTTGGATTGCTGAGAACTTTTTTGTTTTCAAAGTCTATATTAGCAGAAGCGATAACAATACCATCATTGGCCATTGCTTTTCTTTCTTTCATAATAGTCGTTGAAACACTTCCAATGCTTTTTCCGTCGATATAAACATCATCAGATGTTACGACGCCACCTCTTGTGACCTTGCCCTTGTAAAGTGATAAAACATCACCATTTTTCATAATAAATGTATTTTCTTTTGGTATTCCACACTCAATCGCCAAGTCAGCATGAGCTTTTAACATTCTATACTCACCGTGAACTGGCATAATAGATCGAGGATTAAGTAGTCTAATCATTAGTTTCAATTCTTCTTGCTTTGCATGGCCGGATGTGTGAATGTCACTAAGTGATGTGTTTGTATAGACTAAAACACCCTTTAAATATAATTTATTAACTGTTCTAGAAATACTTAAAGCATTTCCAGGTATTGCTGATGAAGAAAATATAACAACATCTTCTGGTCTTAATTCAATTTGTCTATGGTTTCCATTAGCTATTCGGCTAAGAGCAGCTAGGGGCTCACCTTGGCTTCCTGTGCATAGTAGGCAGACTTGATTGTCTGGCAAACGATTTGCTTCCTCAGGAGTTACGAAAATATCCTTTTCAGTGATGTATCCACATTGAATTGAGTTTTCAAGATTGTTTTCCATGCTTCTACCAAAAGTTGCAATTTTTCTGTTGTTTCTTTTGCAAGTTTCAACAATATGTTTTAAACGATAAACGTTTGAAGCAAAAGTTGCAACAATAATTCTTCCTGAATGTCTTTTGAAAATATCTCCTAAAGCCTCATCAACTTTAGATTCACTATTTGAAAAACCTTCGCTTAATGCATTGGTGCTATCACTAAGTAATAGTGAAACTCCATCTTTTCCAATCCTAGACATTTTATATAAATCTGACATTGGTCCAATTGGAGTAAAGTCAAACTTGAAGTCACCGGTTGCCCCAACAGTGCCATTAGGCGTTTTAATCGCCATACCGTGTGAATCAGGAATTGAGTGAGTGGTTTTGAAAAATTCCACTTCCATATTTTTAAATTTTATTTTAGTCTTATCATCATATGGATATAAATTTTTATACTGAATGTTTTTTTCCTTCATTTTTTTAACAATAAGACCAATTGCTTGAGTCGGTGCATGAATTGCTGGAATTTCCAATGTTTGTAACAAAAATGGAATACCTCCAATATGATCCTCATGCCCGTGTGTAATAATTAAAGCTTTTATTTTTCGTTCGTTTTCCTTTAAAAAGGTGTAATCTGGTATAACATAGTCAATACCTAGTAATTCACCGTGCGGAAATACAACGCCTGAGTCGATAATAATCAACTCATTTTTATGCATTACACAATACATATTTTTACCGATTTCACCAAGTCCGCCTAATGCGATTACTTTAGTGTCATCGTCGTTTGTAAATTTCATTAAATTCTCCTTTCGTTTAATGTATCCGAAAATCAACTTACTAATTATACCCCTTTTTGTTTCTTTTGTCTAGTAATTTGATATTATATGTTGTAAAATAACAGTAGGTGATAGTATGAGCATTTTCAATAGATTAAAAACCATATTTAAAAATGATGAAGAAATAAAAAAGTACGAAGAAGGTCTTGAAAAAACAAGAAAAGACTTTGTTTCTAAATTAAATAATTTAAGCGAAAGAAATAAAAAAATTAATGAAGAATATTTCGAAGAATTAGAAGAAATTTTAATTGGAGCAGACATCGGAGTTGAAACGGTTGTTAAGTTTGTTGATAATTTAGCAAAGCGAGTAAAAGAAGAAGGAATTGTCGACTCAGATGATTTAAAAGAAATTATTGTCGATGAACTTTTTATTCTATATGTTGATAATCAAAGTTTAACTGATAAATTAAATTATTCTGATGAAATTAGTGTCTTTTTATTTATTGGAGTCAATGGCGTTGGCAAGACAACTTCAATTGCAAAACTTGCTAAAAAAATGAAGGATGAAGGGCGTAGTGTTGTTTTAGTTGCTGGAGATACTTTTCGAGCTGGTGCAGTAGAACAACTTCAAGAGTGGGGTAGTCGACTAGATGTTCCGGTTATTTCATCCGATTCAAATGATCCTTCTAGCGTCATATATGACGGTATATCATATGCAAAGGAAAATAGTATTAGTGTTGTCTTAATTGATACAGCAGGACGTCTTCAAAATAAAGTTAACTTGATGGAAGAGTTGAAAAAAATAAATAATGTGATTGGAAAATTAGTGCCAGATGCACCACATGAAACATTGCTTGTTGTTGACGCAACTACTGGTCAAAATGGAATTTCCCAGGCCAAAAGTTTTAACGAAATAACTAAGATAACAGGAATTATTTTAACTAAATTAGATGGAACGGCAAAGGGCGGTATTGTAATTGCGATAAAAGATGCCGTTAAGATTCCAGTTAAGTTCGTTGGTTTTGGTGAAAAATTAGATGACTTGAAAACTTTTGACATAGAAAAATACATATACGGCTTATTTAGGGAGTGGTAATTTGGAAAAACTTTTAGTTGAAAATTATGTGTACATTAATGAACTTTATGATATTTACAAAGAATTGTTTACTGAAAAACAAAAAAAATACTTTGAGGACTATTTTTTTGAGAATCATTCTTTGCAAGAAATAAGTAGTAATTATGACATATCCAGAAGTGCAGTTCATAAGCAAATTAACGAAAGCATTAAGAAGTTAGAGGATTATGAAAAAAAACTGGGTTTTTATAATAAGAAAAATGTGTTATTATCTAAAGTAGAAGATGACAAAATAAAACAGATAATTTCCGAAGTTATGGAGGGATAAAATGTTTGGAAAAATAATTTATATTAGTGACAACGTTGCTCACATTCAAATCAAAGAAGGAACGCCAATTACAACTAACTTGATGAATATGCACGTTGTGTTTGAAGATGACGACAAAAGAATTCTTGGAGAGGTTGAAGATGTTAATCAAGAAGTAATAAAAGTTCGTTTTTTGGGTGAAATAAGTGAAGGTAGATTTATAGGTGGTGTAATTAGAAAACCAACTCTAGCTGCTAACATTAGAATTATTACTCACGAAGAGCTTGAATTAATTGTCGGGAAACCAAGTATTGCAAATTTTGCAATCGGACAGTCTCCTTTATATGATGATCATCCAATTTATGTGGATATTAATGAAATGTTTAGTAACCACATGGCGATATTTGGTAATAGTGGTAGCGGAAAATCTTATGGTGTTGCTAGACTTTTACAAAATGTTTTTCACAATAAAAATGTTCTCCCATTTAAATCAAACTTTTTTATCTTTGATGCTTATGGTGAATATCATAATGCTTTCGAACGATTAAATGAAATAAATCCTAATTATAATTTCAAGATATATACAACTAATAAAATGCAAGAAAAAGGAAATGAACTTGAAATCCCTATTTGGCTTTTAGGTGTTGACGAATTAGCGCTTCTTTTATCCGCAGAGCAGCATTCGCAGTTGCTTATAATTGAAAGAATGTTAAAACTTGCACGAATTTTTGCTGAAGAAGGTAAAATATCTGAAAAGTATAAAAACCATTTGATTGCAAAAGCAATTATGTCCGTCTTATATACAAACCAGAACTCATCTTCTAAGAGAAATGATATTTTTTCAATATTCTTCTCTTGTAAAACAGAAGAATTTCATTTAGAAGCACCAGTTCAAGGTGTTGGTTATGTTAGAAAATTTCGTGAATGTTTTGAAATTGATACAAAAGGTAACTTTGCCGAAAGTGTTTTAATTACTAACTATATATCGAAATATATTGATGATGATATAGAAAAACATCAACCACCAAAAACTATTTTTTATACGATTGAAGATTTAGAAAAAGCTTTGTCGTTTACTCTAATTTCTGAAGGGCTTTTGAAAAATGAAAAAACTTACCATGAGGCTGTAACGATGAAAGTAAGATTACATGCAATTGTAAATAGTGATTATGCTAGATTTTTCGAAGTTCCAGAATACAAATCTGTCGATAGTTTTATTGCTAGTTTAATATCAGTTGAGGGCAGAAAAGCGCAAATTATAAACTTTAACTTAGAAGATGTTGATGACTGGTTTGCAAAATTTGTCACAAAAATATATTCTAAAATGTTGTTTGATTTTTCTAAAAAATTAAAGGAAAGAGCATCGATCCCAATTCATATTTTTGTAGAAGAGGCGCATAGATATGTTCAAAAGGACAATGACTTGTATTTGTTGGGTTATAACATATTTGAGCGTGTTGCAAAAGAAGGTCGTAAATATGGGATAATGTTAAATCTTATTTCACAAAGACCGGTAGAGATTTCCGAAACAGTTATTTCTCAGTGTAGTAACTTCTTAATATTTAAAATGAGTCACCCACGTGACTTGGATTATATTAGAAAAATGCTGCCCAACATAAGTACTGAAATTGTTGAAAAGCAAAAAAGCCTTCAACCCGGAACTTGTGTAGCGTTTGGAAAAGCATTCAAAGTTCCAATGATTATTAAAATGCCACTTCCAAATCCTGAACCACACAGTAGTAATGCTGATGTTGTCGATCGTTGGACGGTTCGCAAATGAAAAACAAAATAGTTATAATCGGATGCGGAAATGTTGGAATGAGTTATGCATATGCACTTATAAATCAAAAAACTAGCGTTAAAAGGCTGGTTTTAATTGATTTTGACAAAAAACGTCTTGAGGGAGAAGTGATGGATTTAAATCACGGAATACCTTTCGCACCTTCTAGAGTTGCCATAAAACAGGGAGATTATACTGATTGTAAAGATGCGGATATAGTTTGTATCTGTGCAGGAGCGAATCAAGAAGTTGGTGAAACTCGATTGGATTTGTTAGAAAAAAATTCGGCTATATTTAAAAATATAGTAGAGTCTGTTGTTGATTCGGGATTCGATGGTATATTTTTGATTGCAACGAATCCAGTTGATGTTATGACTTACGTCACGTATAAATATTCGAAATTCAGCCATAATAAAGTTATTGGAACCGGAACAACTTTGGACACAGCTCGATTAAGATATCTAGTTGGCGAAAGATTAAAATTAAATGCTAAAAACATACATGCATATGTACTTGGCGAACATGGTGATTCAGAATTTGTTGCTTGGTCAAATGCTGTTGTTGGGACAAGTAAAATAACAAAATATATAAAAAAAGAAGAAGCGGAAAGCATTGCTTTATCTGTCAAAAATGCAGCATATGAGATAATTGAAAGAAAAGGATCTACTCATTATGCGATAGGCATGGTGTTGGTTCGAATAACCAATGCAATTTTAAATAGTGAACACACAATATTAACAGTGTCGTCATATGATAGCAAAAACGATATTTTTATAGGTAAACCTAGTATCGTTAGTCGAAAAGGCGTAGTTGGTTTTATGCCAGTTTCTGTTAATAAAGAGGAATTGAATCTATACCAAAAGAGTGTTGAAATAATCAAGAACGAAGTTAATAAAATAAATTAACTTCTTTTATTTGCCAAATATAGAAAAACTTAAAAAAGCTTCTTTTAATTTCAATCTTAAATATGTTATTATATATGTAGAAGGTGATAAAATGAAAAAGCTGATTGCAGCGTTATTTTACTTATTTGTAATGTATATGATTTTAAAGGCAATAATTCTTTTTTTCCGTGGTGGTCACAATATTGATTATTCAATTGAAAAAGATGATGTAGTGTTTCTCATCAACGAAGAATATGTATCAGATGGAAAAGAATCGCATTACTTTTTAACAATAGAGGTAGAAGATAATGTTTTTTACTTTCAAACATTCAGCAATCTCTATCGTTTTGAAGAAATTGTAAAAGATGTAGGGTATGTCAAAACTGATAATGCAATTTGCTTGCTTCCAACTTTTGCACTTGATAAAATTTTAATGGATGCAACATGTTATTATGATAACAATATTTATAATTATGCAAATATTAAAGATCTTGATGAAGAACTGGATTCAGCAATGGAAAACATTCATAAAAAATATGATGTCGAACATTTTCTTGATGATTCCGATAATATATTAATTGACAGATATGTAAGTGTTTATGTAGACAACGTTATTAAAGGTCATTATGTATTTGTAGATAACTATAATGGTGTTGATTTAATAAACGATACTTTTTTGAAAAAAATCGCTGCTTACAAAATTTTTAGAAATGATCACTATTCTCGTGAAATACAAACTTTGGTTGGTCATCATTTAATAACTGCTGATTATAATCAAGAAAACGAGTTTGACAGAATGAAAGTTGTTGATATTCAAAATGGTATTATAACAGAGGTTCAGTTACCGAGTCCTGCCAGTTATAACTCATATTTTCTTGGTAATTTAGAGGGACTTGCTTATCTTTTTGATCCTGATTCGAAAATTCAATATCAAATTAATTTAGATACAAAAAACACTATTGAATTGGGCAACGAAACAGTTGGAATTCGCATATTTGACGGAGATGAGTGGAGTTGGGTTCCGGTTGAAGAAGTAATTGCAAATAAGACAAAATTCGAAGAAAAACACACACTAAAAACAGAAACGTTTGAAATGATACAATCTGTTTTAGGTGAAAAAGGATTTATATACTACGCTGTTGCAACCGGTGATAACTATCGTATTTACAAGGCTCCAACTAGAAATCCAGAATACATGAAATTCTTATTTGAAACGTCACAAATCGATCAGATGATTTTTAAAGATGATTATATTTATTTTAAAGATGATTTGCGATTAAAATACTTTCATCAAACTACAGGTCTTAAAACATTAATAATTAATCAAGAGTTTATTCACAATGAAAGTCTTGATTTTGGAGTATATATAAAATAATAAAGAGGGTGCAAAATGGAAGATTTAGAAATTATTGATATCGACTTTAAAAAGAAAAACAGACCATCAATTGTCGATATGAATGGTGAATATTTAACTAGCAAAAATTATATTACGAATCCAGCAATTGCCAGAGAAAGTGAAATTAAAAAGATGATTATAACGCTTTTAACTCCTGAAAAATCAGCTCTTTTAGTTGGTAAACCAGGTATTGGTAAAACGGCAATTGTCGAGGGTCTTGCCTATAATATTTTAAATGGTGATGTACCTGATGCGTTGAAGGAATATAAAATTTTAAAAATTAACTCAACGGCCTTAGTCGGTTCAATGGAAATTGACGGACGTGAAGAAATGGTTATGAGTGTTTTTGTTGATGAAATAAAAAAAATGACTAAAACTATTATTTTTATAGATGAAATTCACACTTTAATTGGTGCTAAAAATTCAGGTCCAATGGATTTGGCAAACATTTTAAAGCCGGTTATAGATCGTGGAGACGTTAAAGTAATAGGAGCTACGACAAGTATAGAATACAGTGCTTATATAATAAGAGATAGAGCATTCTTGCGTCGATTCGAAAAAATTGAAGTTGCAGAGCCAGATGAGGAAACAACGGCTACAATTTTACTTGGTTCGCTACCTAAAATTGAGAAACAAACAGGTGTTGAGTTTAAGTATAAGGACTATGTCGCAAAGCAATTAATGGACTCAGTTGTTAGTGCAACATCTGAATTTAAAAGAGTTTATGGACTATCGGCAATGTATCCTGATATTGCATTTTCAGTTTTAACACAAGCCTTCTCACAAGCCCTTTTTGACAATAGAAACAAAGTTGAAATAATTGATGTTTATAACGCAATAAGAACAAGTAAGCGAATTTATCCAGACAGTATTGTTAAAGAACTAGAGGCGTTTAGAGAAAAGTTTAAGGAAAGACTAGAAAAAGAAAATATCGATCTACCAGTAGTTAATATCGAAGACATTGAAGAATTGCAAGAGTTTTAAGGAGGTGCTTTTTATGGAAAGTGCAAAAAATTATTTAATGCTAATAATCATTTCAATACTTTTTATTTTCTTTTCAGTTTTTATTATTAGAGAGTATGCTGAAACAAAAGTTGAAGACGAAGTGAATATTTTTGAAAATTCAATTCCTGAAATTAAAATTGCTAATTTAGATGATTATTTGTTGGAAACTCCAGATTTAATTTTTATCTTGTCTGATAAAGATGGTTCGGAAACAATAGGTGAAGAATTGGTTAAAATTTTATCGGAACAAAATTTGCTAACGGAAACCGTTTATATGGACAAGGCAGATCTTGAAGATTCTGATTGGAATATAATTAACAATATTTTCAAAGTTGATATTGAAAAAGCGAAAGAAAAAGATATTTTGATTTTAGTTCATGATTTTGAGGTGACTGATTCAATTTCAATAAGTGATGCTGATAATGTATCTGATAGAATTGAAATCTTTTTAGAAAGAAATAAATACTCAAATGATTAATATTGTTTTGTTTGAACCAGAAATTCCGCAAAACGCAGGAAATATAATGAGAACCTGTGTGGGAATAGGAGCGAAACTACATTTAATTAAACCACTCGGATTTTCATTGGACGAATCAAAAATCAAAAGATATTCTGTTAACCATTTGGACAAGTTAAATTACCAAGTATACGAAAATTATGATGAATTTATGAGAGAAAATAAAGGAATATTCCTTTATTTTCTCTCATAAATTCATCATAATTTTCGTATACTTGGTAATTTAACTTGTCCAAATGGTTAACAGAATATCTTTTGATTTTTGATTCGTCCAATGAAAATCCGAGTGGTTTAATTAAATGTAGTTTCGCTCCTATTCCCACACAGGTTCTCATTATATTTCCTGCGTTTTGCGGAATTTCTGGTTCAAACAAAACAATATTAATCATTTGAGTATTTATTTCTTTCTAAAAAGATTTCAATTCTATCAGATACATTATCAGCATCACTTATTGAAATTGAATCAGTCACCTCAAAATCATGAACTAAAATCAAAATATCTTTTTCTTTCGCTTTTTCAATATCAACTTTGAAAATATTGTTAATTATATTCCAATCAGAATCTTCAAGATCTGCCTTGTCCATATAAACGGTTTCCGTTAGCAAATTTTGTTCCGATAAAATTTTAACCAATTCTTCACCTATTGTTTCCGAACCATCTTTATCAGACAAGATAAAAATTAAATCTGGAGTTTCCAACAAATAATCATCTAAATTAGCAATTTTAATTTCAGGAATTGAATTTTCAAAAATATTCACTTCGTCTTCAACTTTTGTTTCAGCATACTCTCTAATAATAAAAACTGAAAAGAAAATAAAAAGTATTGAAATGATTATTAGCATTAAATAATTTTTTGCACTTTCCATAAAAAGCACCTCCTTAAAACTCTTGCAATTCTTCAATGTCTTCGATATTAACTACTGGTAGATCGATATTTTCTTTTTCTAGTCTTTCCTTAAACTTTTCTCTAAACGCCTCTAGTTCTTTAACAATACTGTCTGGATAAATTCGCTTACTTGTTCTTATTGCGTTATAAACATCAATTATTTCAACTTTGTTTCTATTGTCAAAAAGGGCTTGTGAGAAGGCTTGTGTTAAAACTGAAAATGCAATATCAGGATACATTGCCGATAGTCCATAAACTCTTTTAAATTCAGATGTTGCACTAACAACTGAGTCCATTAATTGCTTTGCGACATAGTCCTTATACTTAAACTCAACACCTGTTTGTTTCTCAATTTTAGGTAGCGAACCAAGTAAAATTGTAGCCGTTGTTTCCTCATCTGGCTCTGCAACTTCAATTTTTTCGAATCGACGCAAGAATGCTCTATCTCTTATTATATAAGCACTGTATTCTATACTTGTCGTAGCTCCTATTACTTTAACGTCTCCACGATCTATAACCGGCTTTAAAATGTTTGCCAAATCCATTGGACCTGAATTTTTAGCACCAATTAAAGTGTGAATTTCATCTATAAAAATAATAGTTTTAGTCATTTTTTTTATTTCATCAACAAAAACACTCATAACCATTTCTTCACGTCCGTCAATTTCCATTGAACCGACTAAGGCCGTTGAGTTAATTTTTAAAATTTTATATTCCTTCAACGCATCAGGTACATCACCATTTAAAATATTATAGGCAAGACCCTCGACAATTGCCGTTTTACCAATACCTGGTTTACCAACTAAAAGAGCTGATTTTTCAGGAGTTAAAAGCGTTATAATCATCTTTTTAATTTCACTTTCTCTGGCAATTGCTGGATTCGTAATATAATTTTTGCTAGTTAAATATTCACCATTCATATCGACAATTGATGGTCTGTTTTTCTTTTTAAAGTCGATATCAATAATTTCTAAATCTTCCATTTTGCACCCTCTTTATTATTTTATATATACTCCAAAATCAAGACTTTCATTGTGAATAAACTCTTGATTAATTATTAATGTTTTAAGACCTGTAGTTTGATGAAAGTATTTTAATCGCAAATCATCTTTAAAATAAATATAATCATCTTTAAAAATCATCTGATCGATTTGTGACGTTTCAAATAAGAATTTCATGTATTCTGGATTTCTAGTTGGAGCCTTGTAAATACGATAGTTATCACCGGTTGCAACAGCGTAGTATATAAATCCTTTTTCACCTAAAACAGATTGTATCATTTCAAACGTTTCTGTTTTTAGTGTGTGTTTTTCTTCGAATTTTGTCTTATTTGCAATTACTTCTTCAACCGGAACCCAACTCCACTCATCTCCGTCAAATATGCGAATTCCAACTGTTTCGTTGCCCAATTCAATAGTGTTTTTTGTATCTAAATTAATTTGATATTGAATTTTCGAATCAGGATCAAAAAGATAAGCAAGTCCCTCTAAATTACCAAGAAAATATGAGTTATAACTGGCAGGACTCGGTAACTGAACCTCTGTTATAATACCATTTTGAATATCAACAACTTTCATTCTGTCAAACTCGTTTTCTTGATTATAATCAGCAGTTATTAAATGATGACCAACCAAAGTTTGTATTTCACGAGAATAGTGATCATTTCTAAAAATTTTGTAAGCAGCGATTTTTTTCAAAAAAGTATCGTTTATTAAATCAACACCATTATAGTTATCTACAAATACATAATGACCTTTAATAACGTTGTCTACATAAACACTTACATATCTGTCAATTAATATATTATCGGAATCATCAAGAAAATGTTCGACATCATATTTTTTATGAATGTTTTCCATTGCTGAATCCAGTTCTTCATCAAGATCTTTAATATTTGCATAATTATAAATATTGTTATCATAATAACATGTTGCATCCATTAAAATTTTATCAAGTGCAAAAGTTGGAAGCAAGCAAATTGCATTATCAGTTTTGACATACCCTACATCTTTTACAATTTCTTCAAAACGATAGAGATTGCTGAATGTTTGAAAGTAAAAAACATTATCTTCTACCTCTATTGTTAAAAAGTAATGCGATTCTTTTCCATCTGATACATATTCTTCGTTGATGAGAAACACTACATCATCTTTTTCAATTGAATAATCAATATTGTGACCACCACGGAAAAAAAGAATTATTGCCTTTAAAATCATATACATTACAAATAAGTAAAATAACGCTGCAATCAGCTTTTTCATTTTATCACCTTCTACATATATAATAACATATTTAAGATTGAAATTAAAAGAAGCTTTTTTAAGTTTTTCTATATTTGGCAAATAAAAGAAGTTAATTTATTTTATTAACTTCGTTCTTGATTATTTCAACACTCTTTTGGTATAGATTCAATTCCTCTTTATTAACAGAAACTGGCATAAAACCAACTACGCCTTTTCGACTAACGATACTAGGTTTACCTATAAAAATATCGTTTTTGCTATCATATGACGACACTGTTAATATTGTGTGTTCACTATTTAAAATTGCATTGGTTATTCGAACCAACACCATGCCTATCGCATAATGAGTAGATCCTTTTCTTTCAATTATCTCATATGCTGCATTTTTGACAGATAAAGCAATGCTTTCCGCTTCTTCTTTTTTTATATATTTTGTTATTTTACTTGTCCCAACAACAGCATTTGACCAAGCAACAAATTCTGAATCACCATGTTCGCCAAGTACATATGCATGTATGTTTTTAGCATTTAATTTTAATCTTTCGCCAACTAGATATCTTAATCGAGCTGTGTCCAAAGTTGTTCCGGTTCCAATAACTTTATTATGGCTGAATTTCGAATATTTATACGTGACGTAAGTCATAACATCAACTGGATTCGTTGCAATCAAAAATATACCATCGAATCCCGAATCAACAACAGACTCTACTATATTTTTAAATATAGCCGAATTTTTTTCTAACAAATCCAATCGAGTTTCACCAACTTCTTGATTCGCTCCTGCACAGATACAAACTATATCCGCATCTTTACAATCAGTATAATCTCCCTGTTTTATGGCAACTCTAGAAGGTGCGAAAGGTATTCCGTGATTTAAATCCATCACTTCTCCCTCAAGACGTTTTTTGTCAAAATCAATTAAAACCAGCCTTTTAACGCTAGTTTTTTGATTTATAAGTGCATATGCATAACTCATTCCAACATTTCCGCATCCGATTATAACTATTTTGTTTTTCATTTGCGAACCGTCCAACGATCGACAACATCAGCATTACTACTGTGTGGTTCAGGATTTGGAAGTGGCATTTTAATAATCATTGGAACTTTGAATGCTTTTCCAAACGCTACACAAGTTCCGGGTTGAAGGCTTTTTTGCTTTTCAACAATTTCAGTACTTATGTTGGGCAGCATTTTTCTAATATAATCCAAGTCACGTGGGTGACTCATTTTAAATATTAAGAAGTTACTACACTGAGAAATAACTGTTTCGGAAATCTCTACCGGTCTTTGTGAAATAAGATTTAACATTATCCCATATTTACGACCTTCTTTTGCAACACGCTCAAATATGTTATAACCCAACAAATACAAGTCATTGTCCTTTTGAACATATCTATGCGCCTCTTCTACAAAAATATGAATTGGGATCGATGCTCTTTCCTTTAATTTTTTAGAAAAATCAAACAACATTTTAGAATATATTTTTGTGACAAATTTTGCAAACCAGTCATCAACATCTTCTAAGTTAAAGTTTATAATTTGCGCTTTTCTGCCCTCAACTGATATTAAACTAGCAATAAAACTATCGACAGATTTGTATTCTGGAACTTCGAAAAATCTAGCATAATCACTATTTACAATTGCATGTAATCTTACTTTCATCGTTACAGCCTCATGGTAAGTTTTTTCATTTTTCAAAAGCCCTTCAGAAATTAGAGTAAACGACAAAGCTTTTTCTAAATCTTCAATCGTATAAAAAATAGTTTTTGGTGGTTGATGTTTTTCTATATCATCATCAATATATTTCGATATATAGTTAGTAATTAAAACACTTTCGGCAAAGTTACCTTTTGTATCAATTTCAAAACATTCACGAAATTTTCTAACATAACCAACACCTTGAACTGGTGCTTCTAAATGAAATTCTTCTGTTTTACAAGAGAAGAATATTGAAAAAATATCATTTCTCTTAGAAGATGAGTTCTGGTTTGTATATAAGACGGACATAATTGCTTTTGCAATCAAATGGTTTTTATACTTTTCAGATATTTTACCTTCTTCAGCAAAAATTCGTGCAAGTTTTAACATTCTTTCAATTATAAGCAACTGCGAATGCTGCTCTGCGGATAAAAGAAGCGCTAATTCGTCAACACCTAAAAGCCAAATAGGGATTTCAAGTTCATTTCCTTTTTCTTGCATTTTATTAGTTGTATATATCTTGAAATTATAATTAGGATTTATTTCATTTAATCGTTCGAAAGCATTATGATATTCACCATAAGCATCAAAGATAAAAAAGTTTGATTTAAATGGGAGAACATTTTTATTGTGAAAAACATTTTGTAAAAGTCTAGCAACACCATAAGATTTTCCGCTACCACTATTACCAAATATCGCCATGTGGTTACTAAACATTTCATTAATATCCACATAAATTGGATGATCATCATATAAAGGAGACTGTCCGATTGCAAAATTTGCAATACTTGGTTTCCCGACAATTAATTCAAGCTCTTCGTGAGTAATAATTCTAATGTTAGCAGCTAGAGTTGGTTTTCTAATTACACCACCTATAAATCTACCTTCACTTATTTCACCCAAAAAACGAACTTTTATTACTTCTTGATTAACATCTTCAACCTCTCCAAGAAT
Source organism: Bacilli bacterium (assembly GCA_007117285.1). GTDB lineage: Bacteria > Bacillota_I > Bacilli_A > RF39 > UBA660 > CSBR16-174. Next base: position 7,780 of record SKGW01000001.1, on the reverse strand, counting down.
TCTTTTGTCGTCATCTTCAAACACAACGTGCATATTCATCAAGTTAGTTGTAATTGGCGTTCCTTCTTTGATTTGAATGTGAGCAACGTTGTCACTAATATAAATTATTTTTCCAAACATTTTATCCCTCCATAACTTCGGAAATTATCTGTTTTATTTTGTCATCTTCTACTTTAGATAATAACACATTTTTCTTATTATAAAAACCCAGTTTTTTTTCATAATCCTCTAACTTCTTAATGCTTTCGTTAATTTGCTTATGAACTGCACTTCTGGATATGTCATAATTACTACTTATTTCTTGCAAAGAATGATTCTCAAAAAAATAGTCCTCAAAGTATTTTTTTTGTTTTTCAGTAAACAATTCTTTGTAAATATCATAAAGTTCATTAATGTACACATAATTTTCAACTAAAAGTTTTTCCAAATTACCACTCCCTAAATAAGCCGTATATGTATTTTTCTATGTCAAAAGTTTTCAAGTCATCTAATTTTTCACCAAAACCAACGAACTTAACTGGAATCTTAACGGCATCTTTTATCGCAATTACAATACCGCCCTTTGCCGTTCCATCTAATTTAGTTAAAATAATTCCTGTTATCTTAGTTATTTCGTTAAAACTTTTGGCCTGGGAAATTCCATTTTGACCAGTAGTTGCGTCAACAACAAGCAATGTTTCATGTGGTGCATCTGGCACTAATTTTCCAATCACATTATTTATTTTTTTCAACTCTTCCATCAAGTTAACTTTATTTTGAAGACGTCCTGCTGTATCAATTAAGACAACACTAATACTATTTTCCTTTGCATATGATATACCGTCATATATGACGCTAGAAGGATCATTTGAATCGGATGAAATAACCGGAACATCTAGTCGACTACCCCACTCTTGAAGTTGTTCTACTGCACCAGCTCGAAAAGTATCTCCAGCAACTAAAACAACACTACGCCCTTCATCCTTCATTTTTTTAGCAAGTTTTGCAATTGAAGTTGTCTTGCCAACGCCATTGACTCCAATAAATAAAAAGACACTAATTTCATCAGAATAATTTAATTTATCAGTTAAACTTTGATTATCAACATATAGAATAAAAAGTTCATCGACAATAATTTCTTTTAAATCATCTGAGTCGACAATTCCTTCTTCTTTTACTCGCTTTGCTAAATTATCAACAAACTTAACAACCGTTTCAACTCCGATGTCTGCTCCAATTAAAATTTCTTCTAATTCTTCGAAATATTCTTCATTAATTTTTTTATTTCTTTCGCTTAAATTATTTAATTTAGAAACAAAGTCTTTTCTTGTTTTTTCAAGACCTTCTTCGTACTTTTTTATTTCTTCATCATTTTTAAATATGGTTTTTAATCTATTGAAAATGCTCATACTATCACCTACTGTTATTTTACAACATATAATATCAAATTACTAGACAAAAGAAACAAAAAGGGGTATAATTAGTAAGTTGATTTTCGGATACATTAAACGAAAGGAGAATTTAATGAAATTTACAAACGACGATGACACTAAAGTAATCGCATTAGGCGGACTTGGTGAAATCGGTAAAAATATGTATTGTGTAATGCATAAAAATGAGTTGATTATTATCGACTCAGGCGTTGTATTTCCGCACGGTGAATTACTAGGTATTGACTATGTTATACCAGATTACACCTTTTTAAAGGAAAACGAACGAAAAATAAAAGCTTTAATTATTACACACGGGCATGAGGATCATATTGGAGGTATTCCATTTTTGTTACAAACATTGGAAATTCCAGCAATTCATGCACCGACTCAAGCAATTGGTCTTATTGTTAAAAAAATGAAGGAAAAAAACATTCAGTATAAAAATTTATATCCATATGATGATAAGACTAAAATAAAATTTAAAAATATGGAAGTGGAATTTTTCAAAACCACTCACTCAATTCCTGATTCACACGGTATGGCGATTAAAACGCCTAATGGCACTGTTGGGGCAACCGGTGACTTCAAGTTTGACTTTACTCCAATTGGACCAATGTCAGATTTATATAAAATGTCTAGGATTGGAAAAGATGGAGTTTCACTATTACTTAGTGATAGCACCAATGCATTAAGCGAAGGTTTTTCAAATAGTGAATCTAAAGTTGATGAGGCTTTAGGAGATATTTTCAAAAGACATTCAGGAAGAATTATTGTTGCAACTTTTGCTTCAAACGTTTATCGTTTAAAACATATTGTTGAAACTTGCAAAAGAAACAACAGAAAAATTGCAACTTTTGGTAGAAGCATGGAAAACAATCTTGAAAACTCAATTCAATGTGGATACATCACTGAAAAGGATATTTTCGTAACTCCTGAGGAAGCAAATCGTTTGCCAGACAATCAAGTCTGCCTACTATGCACAGGAAGCCAAGGTGAGCCCCTAGCTGCTCTTAGCCGAATAGCTAATGGAAACCATAGACAAATTGAATTAAGACCAGAAGATGTTGTTATATTTTCTTCATCAGCAATACCTGGAAATGCTTTAAGTATTTCTAGAACAGTTAATAAATTATATTTAAAGGGTGTTTTAGTCTATACAAACACATCACTTAGTGACATTCACACATCCGGCCATGCAAAGCAAGAAGAATTGAAACTAATGATTAGACTACTTAATCCTCGATCTATTATGCCAGTTCACGGTGAGTATAGAATGTTAAAAGCTCATGCTGACTTGGCGATTGAGTGTGGAATACCAAAAGAAAATACATTTATTATGAAAAATGGTGATGTTTTATCACTTTACAAGGGCAAGGTCACAAGAGGTGGCGTCGTAACATCTGATGATGTTTATATCGACGGAAAAAGCATTGGAAGTGTTTCAACGACTATTATGAAAGAAAGAAAAGCAATGGCCAATGATGGTATTGTTATCGCTTCTGCTAATATAGACTTTGAAAACAAAAAAGTTCTCAGCAATCCAAATATCTCAACTAGAGGTTTTGTGCTTGTTAACTTCAACCTTGACTTATTAAAAGAATTGGAAGGTATGACAAAAAGTATAATTGAAAAAAGTTTAGAAAGAAATTACAAAATCAACGAAATAGAATCCGAAATAATTTCTGAACTATCAACATATATCTTTCAAAAGACAGGAAGAAAACCAATAATTACAGTTTTATTACAAGATATTAAAAAAAGGGGATAATTAAATTATCTCCTTATTTTTTGCGCTAATTCTTGTAATTTTTTCATTCTATGATAAACACCTGATTTTGAAATTTTAGTGCTCGTCTCATAAGAAATTATATCTCCTAGTTCCGTTAAAGAAGCGTCCGGATATTTAAGCCGGTAATTTGCAACTATCTTAAGTTTATCATCCAAAGCATCAAATACACCGATTTCCTTAATTATTTCAATATCTTCTATTTGTTTGTCCGAGGCCTCAATTGTTTTATCAACATTAGCTTGTTCACAGTTATTAAGTCGATTGGTCATATTTTTATGATCACGATATATTCTAATATCTTCAAAGTAGAACAAACCGCCACCTGCACCGACAACCTTTAAAAAATCACTTATGCGTTCAGCTTCTTTAATATAAACCATATACTTTTTTTCTCTTGCAATTAACTTTGAATTTAAATTAAAACTATTTAAAAGTTCCATAATAAATTCAGCATAATCTTTATTTAACAAAACAAACTCCAAGTGATAACTTGATTTTTTTGGATCACTCAAACTGCCCACCGATAAAAACACGCCTCGTAAATAGGCCTTCTTAGTTTCCTCATCAGCAACAACAAATGAAGCAGGAACCAACTGTTTGTTTTCAAAATTAATTCCTAGTTCATTTTCAATCAAATCATCTTTATCATCAACTTCTAAGATGTACGTATATTTTTTATTAAAACTATACCCTTTTCTAACTGTTATTTTACAGTTTTTTTTATATTTTTTTTTAATTAAGTTAAAAACTCTTTTAGCAACACTTACACTTTCGGTGACCAATTTTATTTTTTCATCTTTAGACCCAATCAAGTTTAAAATAGCAGAAAGTTCAGAAATGTCTTCCAGTTCTGTTCCTTCGATATTAATTATTTCGTTTTTCAATGTCGATGTAAATGACATAAAATCACTCCTCGATTGTTTTCATAAAAATATGCGATGCTAACCTATTATATTTGTGACGAATATAGCCGCCTTCAAGCAAAACTAATTTCGCTCTTATTATTTCAACATTTGAAGGTATATGTTCACAATCTATTTCAACTGTATCTTTTTGTTCTAATGACTCATACTTTTTTTGAATTTCTTTAGGTATTTTTTCGTCATTAACAAAAACTGTATTTATTTTTTTCTTACCTAAATGTTTGTTTATAAGTTTAATATGATCACTTACTTTAAATCCGTCTGTTTCTCCAGGTTGAGTCATCATATTACAAACATATAATATTTCTGCTTTTGATTTATCAATTGCTTTAACAATTTCAGAACATATTAAATTTGGAAGAATACTTGTGTATAAACTTCCCATGCTTAATATAATATAATCAGCATTTCCAAGAGAGTCTAAAACAGCGTTGTTTATTATTGGCTTTTTTTTATAATAAACATTTTTAATTACGCCTCGATAAGAAGTTATATTATTCTCACCTTCAATTATATTACCATCAGCCATCTTAGCCATCAAAACAACATTATCTTCGGTTAAAGGAAGAACTCGACCTTTTAAGTTTAAAGTTTTGGATAGGGCCTCGATTCCGTCACTCATGTTTCCAGATATGTTTGTCGCAGCTGTCAAAAGTAAATTTCCAACAGTATGACCGTTTAAGTCTGTGTATGTATCAAATCGATAATTTAACATTTTTTCAACGAGGGGCTCTGTCTCGGAAAGAGAAATAATTACTCTTCTAATATCGCCTACTGCAGGTTGATTAAATTCTTTTCTGAGTTTACCAGTACTCTTACCATCATCGCAAACGGATACAACCGCACTTATATCGAGAGGAAAGTTTTTAAGTCCACGAAGCAAGGTTGACATTCCTGTCCCTCCACCAAAAACAACTACTTTTTTATTCATTGTCATCTTCCTTTTCAATATCTTTTTTATTTATTATAAAAAGAAGGTTAATTCCGGCTATTGCAACACCGATACCTCCCAAAAACAAACTTATAGGTTGTAAAATAATAATTGCGCTTATAAGTGATAAGCTTCCAATTATAATTCCTAAATATTTTTTCATTTAAACACCTTCTGTATATATATTACATTATTGGTAAACTTTTTTCAATCTTTCAAAAGAAAAAAGCGAATAATCGCTATTTTACTAAATAATATGTTACAAGAGACACTATAGTTGTTAAAAATCCGCCCCAAATTATATCAATTATTGTAACTTTTAAAGGCCAGTTATTTATTGTTGCTAAATTGGTTAAATCGTATGTTGCATAAGTTAGTGTACCAAATAAAACAGCCGCTATTAGCAAGTATCTTAAACTTTCTTTTTCAATAGCGGGATTAACAACAAAGAAAACAATTCCAACTATAAAAAATAAGTAGAAAATTCCTGCCGCAATCCAATTTGGACTTTCTTTTAGCAAAAAACCCAATTCTTTATTGTACATATCCTTAGCAATTAAACCAAGCCAAAGACCATCAACTATTAAAAAGACAATTAGAGCAATAATATACATTTTGAAATAACTCATATTAATCCACCTTCCTTCTTGGTCCGGGAATAAATTTATTTGTTTCTTTCATATATTGCTGAAAGTCAGCTCTGCTCCTATATTTTTCTTCTAAGAGTGGAACTCCTGAAACAAACAAAAGTAAATAATTAATTAAAATGGGACTTATAAGACCTACCCATCCATATGGAACTGATAGAGCTATTATACCGATTCCAATCCACATTATTCCCTCTCCAAAATAGTTAGGATGTCTTGTATACTTCCAAAGCCCATCCTTCATTATCTTACCTCTGTTTTTTTCTTTTGAAATAAATTGTTTAAGTTGATAATCACCAACAACTTCAAAGAAATATCCAATAATCCAAATTGAAATACCAATGTAATCTAGCGTTCCCAAAGAACGGTTGCCCTGCATTACAAGTACAATAGGTAGTGAAATTATATAAAGCAATGCCATCTGACTCATAAAAACATTAGTAAATGCTTTTATTTCTTGCTTTTCACCCCATTTTTTTCTCATCTCTTGATAACGAAAATCTTCTTCTTTGTTCCAGTTTCTCTTAAACAAATGATATGAAAGTCGACCGCCCCAAAGCATAATTAGAATAAGCATAATGTTGGAGCGCATATCAACTATTCCATAAAAATAATTATAAATCGCTACAACCACAAACCCAAGTCCCCATGCAATGTCAATTAAAGCGTTGTTTTTCTTTTTTTGCGCAAGCATGAAAAACAAAGTAAAATAAATAAACAGTAATAATATGTTGCATATATATATCATAATGAACCCTCCATTCTCTACTCCCATTATATAAAAAAAAAACAAATTAGTCTAATTTATTTTTCTTTTCTTCTTTAATACATACCCATTATCAATTTTCTTATCCACAATTATTGTCTTTCTTTGAATAGCTTTCTTTATTTCTAAAATTTCGCGAGCTTCTCTTAAATGCTCTAATATACTATTTTTCATTTTTAATATGAACATCCATTTGTGGATACGGAATGCTAATTTTAGCCTTATCAAATTCTAATTTAACTTGCTCAAGCAAATCATAGTGAACCGTCCACATATCATCTGTTTTCGCCCAAACTCTTATTAAAAAAACAAGTTCACTAGATCCGTGTTTAAATAGTTTTATAAATGGTTCAGGATCAGCTAAAATTAATTCATGCTTTGAAACAACTTTATTAAGTAATTCTTTAACTTTTTTTATGTCAGAATTATAACTAACGTTAAATTCTAAATCAACTCTTCTTATTTCATTTCGTGTAAAATTAGTTATTGATGAGTTGGCAAGACCTCCGTTAGGAATGAAGACTGTTTTATTATCAAAAGTATTTACTTCAGTATATAAAATTTTTATACCTTGAACTATTCCAAGAATACCGTTTGATTCAATAACATCTCCCACTTTGAAAGGTTTTATTGCAAGAAGCAAAATTCCTCCAGCAAAATTAGACAGCGATCCCTGAAAAGCAAGTCCAATTGCAAATCCCATTGAAGCTAATACCGCAACAAATGATGATGTATCTACCCCAATAATTCCAACAACAGCAAATAGCAATAAGACTTTTAAACCAACCCCTAAAAGAGATGATAAAAATGGTTTAAGATTAGCATCCATTTCAGTTTTATCCATTAATTTAATTAATCTCTTCGTTATTTGTTTAATAATAATTAAACCAACTATTAAAACGATTAAAGCCAACGCCAAACTTTTAACAACTGGTATCATTTCTTGTATTATATTTTCCATAAGCAACCTCCAATAAAATAATTATAACATAAAACAAAGAAAAAAACAGGCTTAAACCTGTTATTTTGCTCCCATTCCGCCATCTACTCGTTGAGCAGTTCCGGTTAAATATTCTGACTTATCAGATGCGAAGAAAATAATCATATTGGCAACTTCTTCATTAGTTGCATATCTCCCCATAGGTAAGTTTTGAACAAATGCTTCCTTAACCGCTTCTGGTGCATCTGGTGATGCTTTTTTTTCAATATTTCTCATCATATTATTATCAACAGGACCTGGGCATACAGCATTAACTCTAACACCAAAAGACGCTGATTCAAGTGCTGCTGTTTTATTAATACCTAATAATGC
>SKGW01000028.1 GCA_007117285.1 Bacilli bacterium | reverse complement strand
CGAAAAAAAATATTAAAAAAAATTGAAAAAAACGGAAAAGTAATTAATTTTGAAAAATCAAACAATTTAAACGATTTTGTTCTAAGTTTGTTTAAAGAATACAAAATTACTAATTCTGACATTAAAGTTTTTATCGACGTTGTTGGAAATAATATGAATATATTAGAACTAGAAGCTGAAAAACTGAAATTATACAAAGATACTGAAAAAACTATTACCAAAGAAGATATTCATCTTGTATCCTCAAAAAATATTCAACCTGACTTATTTGGACTAGTTGAAGCTATTGTGAGTAGAGATGTTAAAAAATCATTAGAACTTTATGAAAACATTCTTTTATATAATGAAGAGCCAATTAAAATTATAGTAATGATTGCTAATCAACTGCGATTAATACACCAAACTAAGATTTTAATTGAAAGTGGTTTAGATATCAACACGATTGCGAAAAAATTAGATATTCATCCTTATCGAGTTAAACTTGCTTTGGAAAAGGGCTATTCATATTCAGATGAAAAAATATTAGAAACATTAAAAGAATTAGCAGAGTTGGACTATTCAATTAAGAGTGGGTTAGTTGATAAAAAAGCAGCTTTTGAATTATTTATTCTGAATTTGTAGGTATTATTAATTTAAAATGCTTTTAATACACAAAAAACTATGTTATAATTTTTACAAGAATAAAGGGAGTTAGGTGGGTGTACATAATGGATGAACAAAAAAAAGTGTCACCATTTAATAAAGTATTGTCGCCAATTGTAAAACTACCTCAATATATATCATATGGGGTTTATTGGACTTTAAAAAATGCTATTTACGGAACGCTTAAAGTTTTCGTTCTTTTTTGTGTCGGAATTTATGAAACAATTACAGTAATTCCAAGAAAAATTTTAACACCTCTTTTAGAAAAGAGAAAACAAGAAAAGAAAAAAAACAAACCTTCTAAAATAAAAGAAACTAAAAAAACAAAGGTTAAAAAACCAAAAAAATCAGTTCATCGAAGTTTTAGATTAAGTCCACTTGCGAAAACTCAACAAAGAATTTTGATTCAAGAAAAAATAATTGCTGAAAAAGAACAATTAAAGCAAAAGCAATACCTTTACGAGAAAAGACAAAGAGAAGAATTTAAAAATAAAATAAATAAAAAAAAAAATCCAATTACAAAAGGTTTTTATGCAGTAAGTTATGGATTAGGTAATATCTTTAAACCTATAATTAATTTCATTTCAACACCATTTAGAATTATTTCTGAAAAAATTCAAGCAAAAGAAGATCTTGAATATCAGATGATTATTAATAAAGAAAAAGGAATTTCTAATGATTATTTAAAGAAGAAAAAGAAAGAAGTTTTAAAAATCCCTGAATTTATTTTTTATCCATGGTATTTTGTAAAATTTTCAATATTAGGGTTTTTAACAATATGTTATTCAATATACAGAGTTATTAAATTAAATATTATGGGGTTAATGTTCCCATTCGTAGCTGTATACGATTTTGTTGGATCTATTTTCAATTTTATCTTTTCTTCAGTTGAAAAAGCAACTGATAAAACTAAGAACAAGGCCAAGATGAAAGTTAGAACAAGAGAATCAAAATTAATTGGAGATAAAGTTAAAAAATTAAGTCCACAAGAAGAAGCAAGATTAAAAAGAAAAGAAAAAAGAGATAGAATAGCGGCTGAAAAAGAAGCGGCAAGAAGAAAGAAAAAGGCCAAGGTATTGGCGGCTAAAGAGCGAAAAGAAGAAATTAAGGCCAGAAAGAAAGCAGAGGAGCTTTACGATCAAAGATTAAAAGAATATCTTGAAAAAGACAAGCGAACTCAAGGTGTTGCAAAACCAATGTCAGCATCTCGTTTCTTTAAAAAATTAAATGATTTACCAAACAATGTTGGAAAATACTTAAAAAACAAACTAGGACTTTCAGTATTTAGTAGTAAAGCAGATAGTAGACTAGCACTTGAACGTGAAGCATTAATGATGAGTTTTGACACTGAAGATGCTGTTAAAAGTAAAGTAAAGTTATTTTATGTTTATGTAGCAAAAGATCCAAACGGTGAAATTATAAAAGGTCAGTTTGAGGCTCACTCAAAAGCAGAGGTTCACTCGTACTTACTTAATGAAGGATATGTCGTTTATAGTATTAAAACTAATAAGTGGATTACTTTCTTATATGGAAAGCCAAAAGATAATAAGGTTAGAATAAAAAATGCCGATTTAGTATTCTTTTTAACACAATTATCAACATATATTAAAGCGGGAATTCCATTAGTTGAATCACTTAAAATCTTAACAAAACAATATAAGCAAAAATCTTATAAAAGAATTTTCAACACTATTATTTATGATCTTACGATGGGTGAAACATTCTCATCAGCGATCGGTAAACAAGGTGTTGCATTTCCAAGACTATTAGTTAACATGGTTAAGGCCTCTGAAATGACTGGTGAATTACCAGAAGTTTTGGATAACATGGCTGATTATTATGAAGAAATTGAAAAAACAAGAAAACAGATGGTTACAGCAATGATATACCCAGCTTTAGTTGTTGTTCTATCAATTATCGTTATTACATTTATTGTTTTAATGGTTATACCACGATTTGTTGAAATTTATGCTAGTATGGATGCAGACACACTTCCTTTCATAACGCAGTTTATTATTGGACTGAGTGCATTCTTGCAAGTTTATATAATTCAATTAACAGTTGGACTTATTACAGTCGTTGTTGTCTTTAATTATTTATACAAAAACATTGTAACATTTAAGAGAATTGTTCAATGGGGTGTAATGCATATACCAATTTTCAAAAACATCGTTATTTACAATGAGGTTACAATTTTCTCAAAGACATTCTCATCACTACTAGCACATAATGTCTTTATTACAGACAGTATGGATGTCTTAAACTCAATTACGGAAAATGAAATTTACAGATTAATTATTTTGGATACTGTTTTAAACCTTGCAAAAGGTGAAAAAATATCAGAGTCCTTCAAAGACCACTGGGCCTTCCCTGATCCAGCATATGAAATGTTGGTAACAGGAGAAAAAACAGGTCAGTTGCCCGAGATGATGGCTAAAGTATCCACTTACTATCAAGAACTACACCGTAATGCGGTTACAAGATTAAAAACATTCATCGAACCAGCACTGATAATCTTTTTAACAGTCGTTGTTGGTGGAATTGTACTTGCTGTAATAATCCCGATGTTTAGTATGTTTACAATGATCAGATAGGGGAGTCTTTATGGATACTTATTATTTAATTGTATTATTTATATTTGGAACTATTTTTGGTTCCTTTTTCAACGTGGTTGGATATCGAATCCCAAGAGGAGAGTCAATTGTATCGCCACCATCGAGATGTCCTAAATGTGATCATCGATTAACTATTTTAGAGTTAGTACCAATACTGTCCTATATTTTTCAACTAGGAAGATGTAAAAACTGCAAACAACCAATCCCACCATTTTATGCCATCTTCGAATTTTCAACAGGTGTTTTATTTGCGCTTTCATATTACATTTTCGGCTTTAGTTATGAATTTATAATTGCACTTATTTTTTCATCAATGTGTATAATATTAATAATAAGCGATTTTCACTTTTTTATAATACCAGATGAAATTTTAGTAGCAGCACTAATCCCAACATTTTTAGTTATTTTAATTAGTAACGGAATAAGTGGGTTTGTACTTTCCTTTATAGGAGGTCTAATTGGTTTTGCTTTCATGTTTGCTATAAAAGTACTTGGTGATTATTCCTTTAAAAAAGAATCAATGGGCGGCGGAGACATAAAACTCATGTTTGTCTTTGGAGTAGTGTTGGGCTATGAAATGGCGGTTATATCAATCGTTGTTGCTAGTTTTATCGGTCTTCCAATTTCACTTATACTACTTTTTAATAAAAAACTAAAAGATCGTGTTATTCCATTTGGACCATTTTTATGTGTTGCAGCACTGATACTTCTTTTTGGAGAATATGACATGCCAAAATTTCTTGATTTAGTTCAAAAAGTAAGTTTATTGTAAAAGAAATATATATGTATTTCTTTTTTTATGTTAAAATATTATAAGAGGTGCAATATGGAATACAATCGAAGCGAATTAAGAGAAAAAATCATGACAATTTTATATCAAGTAAATGTTTATGAAAAAAACAAAATACCTTTTGAGGTCAATCAATTAATAAAAGAAAATATTGAAATAGATAATGAATTTGTTAAAGAGGTTGTTTTTGGCATAATCACTTATAAAAACGAAATTGATACAAAAGCTAATCAGTTTTTGAAAAACTGGACCATTGAGAGATTAGGGCATACTGATCAAGCAATACTGAGAATGGGTATATATGAGTTGCTCTATACAGAAACACCTGATGTTGTTGCAATTAATGAGGCTGTCGAGCTTGCAAAATTATTTAGCGATGATGATGTTCGCAAAATGATTAATGGAGTTTTAGATAAAATATACCACGAGAAGTAGGTGATACTATGGAAAAAAAGTATTTAACAGTTGATGCTTTAACAAAATATTTAAAATTTAAATTTGACTCTGATTCTAACTTAAAGCAAGTTTATTTAAAGGGTGAAATATCAAACTTTAAATCACACACATCAGGTCATTTTTATTTTTCTCTAAAAGATGATAAAAGTAAAATAAATGCTATTATGTTTAGAAATCAAAACAGTAGTTTGAATTTCAAACCAGTTGATGGAATGAATGTTTTGGTAATTGGACGAGTAAGTGTTTATGAACAAGTAGGGTCTTATCAAATTTATGTTGATGAAATGATTGAAGATGGCCTTGGAAGTCTTTACATGGCCTATGAAAAGATGAAGGAAAAATTAGAACAAGAAGGTCTGTTTTTAGAAAAACACAAAAAAAATATTCCTGAATTTCCAGAAAAAGTTGGTGTTATAACTGCACAAACGGGAGCTGCCGTTCGCGATATAATAACGACTTTGAAAAGAAGATATCCAATTAGTGAAGTGTTCCTATTCCCCTGCTTAGTTCAGGGCAAGCAAGCGCATTTAGATATTATTGAAAAACTAAAACAAGCCGATGATTTTGGACTAGATGTAATTATTTTAGGTCGTGGTGGTGGATCTATTGAAGATTTATGGCCATTCAATGAAGAGGAACTGGCAAGAACTATTTTTTCTTCAAAAACTCCAATTATTTCAGGAGTAGGGCATGAAATTGACTTTACAATATCTGATTTTGTTGCAGATCTGCGAGCACCAACACCAACAGCAGCAGCTGAAATAGCAGTTCCAAGTATAGTTGATTTGAAAAAACAAATTTCAGTTATGAAATCAAGAGTGAATGATTCTATTTTGAAAAAAGTAAATTATCAAAAACTTGTTTTAGAAAGTGTTAAGAACTCATACGTTTTAAAAAATCCAATGATTATTTATGACTCTAAAAAACAATATGTTGATTCATTAATTGAAAAATTTAATGTTAAAATTAATCAAATTATTAGTAATAATCGAGTTAAATTAGATAATTTGAAAAATTGCTATACTTTTAGAAATCCTGCCAGTATTTATAAGCCCAGTTTGCAAAATTTAAATGGTATAATTGAAAAGTTAGAACTTTTAAATCCAATTAGCACTTTAAAACGAGGTTTCTCATTTACTTATGTAGGTGATGAGCTTGTTAGAAATGTGAATAATATTAAAAAAGATGATATAATTTTAACAAGAGTATTTAACGGCAATATTAAGTCTAAAGTTATGGAAGTGGAGGTTTCAAATGGCGAAAAAATTTGAAGAAAAGATTAAAGATTTAGAAAAATTAGTTGAGGAACTTGAAAATGGAGAAATTTCTGTTGAAGAGTCAATTGAAAAATATACAGAGGCAATGAAATTAGCTAAAGAGTGTGATGAGACTTTGAAAAACATTGAAGAAAAAGTTGCGAAAGTTGTTCTTGAAAATAATCAGACTGAGGATTTGAAAGAGTAGGGGATAATATGGACTTAAGAGAACTAAAAGAGTTTATTTTAGATACCGGAAGATATATTATTGTATTTGTAGTTGTTCTTTTTACAATAATGTATGTTTTTTCTTTGCAACAAGTTATCGGTGATTCAATGGAGCCGACTTTGCAAAATGGTGATGTTCTTTTTTTAAGTAAAATTCATTATCGTATTTTTAAAATTACCCAGGGTGATGTAATTTCTTTTGAACATGATAATAAGTTTTTAATTAAACGTGTTATTGGAGTTCCGGGAGATAAAGTTAGAATTAATCAAGGTCTTGTCTTTGTTAATGATGAATCTCTAGAAGAAAATTATTTAAAAGAGTTAGAAGATGAGGACTGGACTCGAATTAATTTAACTGAGGTTATTGTTCCAGATGGTCATTATTTTGTTCTTGGTGATAATCGAATGAATTCACTTGATAGTAGATCAATTGGATTTGTTGAAAAAGATATGATTGTGGGCAAAAACTTTATTAGAATATGGCCTTTTATAAATCCATTTATAAAATAATTAGGCTAATCGGTTGCCAAAACTGAAAATTGTGTTATAATTAAGTCGTTCTATATAAAGAGGGCAAATTCATTGAAAGATGGAGGCGCAAAACTCAAGAGCCTAAGGCAGTAGTGCTATGGCAGTCAGGTGCATTAAATTAATGCATCTTTTTTTGTTTAGGGAGGAATATATGTTAGATAAGAAAAAAATAGTTGGACTCGTTTTATTTCTTTTCACTGGATTACTTGTTTTTACTTTTGCAAATCCTGCAGAAGATGAAACAAATGATTTAAATGATGAGAATGTGGAACAAAATGAAAATGTTGAACAAGAAGAGGAGGGTTCGCTTTATGAAACAGCTGAAGCTGCTGTTTTAAATGCGGAAAACGCACCATTCCAAGAGAATGTTGATTTTGCAAGGGAACTTGTTAATGAACTACCGGAAGGTGATGAAAGAGATGCTCTTAATGAAAGACTAGATGCTATTCAAGTAGTTATTGACAATCAAGTTGATGAAGAAGAGGAAGATGATACAACACCTGTTGTAGTAACACCTGTTCCCACAACTGAGGAGCAACAAGCTCCATTACAAAATGAAAACGTTAATAACGAAACAAATGAGAATGGCGAAGGCGGAGACAGTGTTGAAAATGACACTTCACAAGCTGCATTAGATGAAGCTACTGAAGCCGTTGTTGCTGCTGAAACAGACAAAACTCTTGCTAGCTATGATTTAGCAAAAGAACTTGTTGATGCACTTGAAGACGGTGATGATAAGGATGAACTTATCGTTAGATTGGATGTCTTGCTAGAACTTTTAAATGAAGCTCCTGTTATTAGTTTGGTTGGAGATGAAGAAGTTACTCTAGAAGCGGGTATGGAATACAAAGAAGAAGGAGCTACTGCATTTGACAGCATTGATGGAGACCTTACAGAAAGTATAGAAATTAGTGGTGCTGTTAATACAGACTATGAAGGAACTTATACACTCGTTTACTCTGTTTTAGACAGTAATTTTAACCTTTCATATGTAATTAGAACAGTTGTAGTTGTGCCGGCAATACCAGGTCCAATAACATTTTTTGATAAAGATGATGAAACTCAAGAAAGTGTTGGAAGTGCTCGGGAATATGTAGAAGCATCTATAACGGAAAAATATTCTGATTGGGTTTATGCTAGATCGTATGATGATTATGATGATAAAACTTACATAGTTGGTTCTGACTTGGAATGTGAAAATGGTACTAATTGTTATCGAATAACATATCGTTATCAAGTTGGTGACCCAACTATTGCTGTTGATGAAGTTGATTTATCAACACCAGGTCTTTATTTTATTAGATACCTTGTTAATGATACAACTGGAAATAGTATATATCGTGGTCGTTGGGTGACTGTTAGAGATACAACATCCCCAACTATCGAAATGATAGAAGATAAAGAATTCCGTTTTGAAGTTGGAATGGAAATGCCAACTTGGGAAAACTATATTACATATTATGACAATACAAATATGGATTTAGATTTAGACATTGATTATGATGAAAACATGATGAACGTTCCAGGCAATTATGAAGTAACGTTTACCGTAACCGAAACTCACGAAAGTGCTGACGGTCCAAGACTAACAGATGGTAACCGAACTGCTCTTTCAACTACTGCAGTACTTAACATTGATGTAGTTGAGTCAAAACCTGTTATTCACACTTTAGGAAATCGTGCAGATCATGGTCGTGTGTTTGAAGCACATCACAATACATATGATCCAACGACTACAATTATAATTAGTGATGCTTACGATGAAGATAATTACAAAGAAGTAGTGGTTGATTCACAGTGTCCAACTGGATTATCAAGTGGATGCTATAGAATCAGATACCGTCCTTGGGATGGTGGTTCTAATAATCAGCCTTCTTATGTAGCTGTAAATTCAGTTGATTTAAGCAAAGTTGGTAAATACCGTGTTGATTATGTATATACTGACAGCACAGGAAACACAACATATCGTTACAATTTTATATTTGTCGAAGATACAACAGCTCCTGTTTTAAACAGTGTAGAACCAAATTTTGATTTAACCTATACTGTTGGTGATTCATCACCTAATTGGGAAGATGTTGTCATAAATTATACAGAGAATAGTGATGATGAGTTGGAACTGATTGTTGATTATTCTCAAATAGACATGAATCAAGGTGGTTCTTATTATGTTTATTATAAAGT
>SKGW01000058.1 GCA_007117285.1 Bacilli bacterium | reverse complement strand
TTTAAATTTTACAGAGCCACTATCATTAGTAATCTCTTTTCCAGTTGATACGCATTTTTCGGCCATCATTAATATTACCTCGCTTTAAGTGATTCTGATTTATTTAAAAAACTTTCTGTGTCATGTATGTGCATAGCATCCTCAGGTCAAAATTCTTTCCTTTATTATTTCAAGAGCGTCGTGGGGGTTGCCCCCTACGGGGAGACAGCTCCTTGTGTATATACATCCAGAATTTTGAAGATACTATGCACATACTGTGTCGACTATCACAATTCTTCAATCTTGTTATCAGCAAGACCAAATAATTTCCATAAAAACATATTAGTTAAGATTATTACTCCATTTATCACTGTTGTACCTTTATAATCATCCAAGTATATTGTAGAAATCTTTACTGAGCAATACTTTAAATTCTTTTTATGAAGACGTGCAATCATCTCTGATTCCATTGAATAATCTGAGGACAACCATCTTATTTGTTTATACGCTGAAGATGTGAATGCTCTATAACCTGATTGTGTATCTTTAACATCAACTTTGAAAAATAAAGATGAAAATTTATGCAATCCATAATTACCTGTTTTCATGACAAAAGGCATATCTTTATTGAATTTTCTACAACCAAATACTACATCATAACCTTCTAAGAATTTATCAATAAATAATTTTATTTCCTCTGGTCTATGCTGACCATCAGAATCCATGACAACAATATATTTTGCACCGTTTTTAAGTGCAAAATCACAGCCAGTACGAAGTGCAGAACCCTTTCCTAGATTTGTTATGTGACTCAAAACAATTATATCCATAGAAGTTGATATTTTATACGTAGAATCTGTACTTCCATCATCAACAAAAACAATATTCTTTGCATATTTCTTTACAGATAATAAAACATCTTTAATATTATTTTCTTCATTGTGACCCGGAAGTATAACCCAAAGATCATCAAGTAATTTCTTTTTTTGATTGATTTTTTCAACAACCATGGTTCCCATCTTTACATTTTATCTTTACATTATATAATAAAATTTCTGTATTCATAAAATTATTTGAAATTATAATGAATAAAATATGGTAAAGGGGTATAGTTATGAAAGAAGAAGAAATTTTAGATATAGAAATACTGGATGATATAGAAGATGAAAAAGTAGAAGCCCTTTCTGATGAAAAAGAAGAGATAAGTTTTGAAGAGGATTCAAAGTCTTTTAACGATGATATTTTCCAAGAAGAATCAAGTGTTTTTGAAGAAGTAGCACCAAGTAAAACAGAAGAAATAACTTTTGAAGAAACCGCACCCGAAAAAGAAGAAGAAATAACTTTTAGCGACGCTGGTTTTCAAGAAGAACCAAACACTTTTGAAGAAGTGGCGCCAAGTAAAGAAGAAGTAACTGTTGAAGAAAAAGAAACATCTTTTAGTGACGCTGGTTTCCAAGAAGAACCAAACACTTTTGAAGAAGTAGCACCTGGTCAGGCCGATGAGATGAATTTCGAAGAAGATCAGATGGATGCATATGATTCAGAAAAAAAAGAAGAGAATCAACCTGATAATGAAGATGTCTTTAAAGAAGTTCCGCCTAATTTAGAACCGTTGGAATCAGAAATTAAACTTGATGATGTTGAAGAACCTAAAGAAGAAAAAGTTGATGAGAAGCCGGTTGTCGAAGAAAAAACACCAGAATTGGAAGCGAAGCCAATTCCAAGTAAAGAAGAACTTTTAGGTAAAACTTACAATTTAGCTGATGACTTGAAAAAAGTCGAGGAAGAAACGCCAGAAGAACCAAATGAAAAGAAAAGTATGATGTTTATTGCATTCTTATTTGCGTTTTTAATTCTGTTTGTGATTGCCTTACCTTACCTATCAAGAATATTTGACTAAGATGAGAAATCATCTTTTTTTATATTAAATTGACAATAAAACTTCTTTGTGTTAGTATATGCCTCAAATGCAAAGAGGGGGCTTGTGTTATGAAAAACAAATATGGAAGTTTAGACAAGGATTTAAAAAAGGTTTTATTTGATTCATTCAGATATTACAATGAAATTAGAGATAAGAAAGTTTTTGCAAATAAGCAGAAAGATTTTTCGCTAGATTCTGAATTCACTTTATTAGATCAAATAGACAAAAAGGTTATTTCAGTCTACTTAGGTATTTTGAATAACGAAAATGAAGTAAGTGAGATTTTGAACAAAAATGAAATAACTAGAGAAAAGGTTATTAAATATCTTAATGTAGAAGATTTATCATTAAAAACTGTTCAAATTGATGATTTTGTTATCGATAAAGACTTTTTGGAATTTATTGATAAAATCGGAACAAATTCTAAAATGGATTTGAGTAATGTCGCTTATTCGCTATATCGTAACTTTTTTTGCGGAAGTGATATAATTTCAAATTTCTACTATTCAGAGATTTCAATCGAAAGAAGTAGATTTAACCAAGATAAAAAAACATTAGAGAACACAGCAAAAGGATTTACGAGCAATAATTTCAATTTTGTACCAAGTTTTAATTACGACTTTACACTTAAGGCAGAATAAATTATATAAAATGACCGAAAACGCTTGAAAGCTGTTTTGGTCTTTTTTTTCAAGGGTTTTTGCGAATAGGTAACCATTTCAAAAAAGAAGGTTACCTTTTTTCCTTTTAAAATCGACTTTATAGTTGACACACTAGACATTTTATACCCCTCAAATACCTTGACATTATAGGTCCACATGATATAATTGACATATATTAACATAGAGGGGAGTGACGAATGAAAGAAAGTATTGTCGATAAATATTTGCAAAACAGGATTAAAATTGTTTTGAAATACATAGCGACAATTAACAGCGACTACTTTAATTTTGACATTGATGAGCGAGAAATGATTATGAACGTTGTTGAAAAGCAAGTTAATGTTCATTCAAAAAACAAAGAAATCCCCGTTAGTATAACGTCGCAACACTTTATCGAAAAAAACAAAATAGAAGAGGAATTCCAAAAAGACTTGATTGTTTCAATATATAACAATGGTAATGAAATTGAAACGAAAAACTTTTTGATAATTTCACAAATAATTACGATAGGGTTTTGGCTCGAAAGAGAAGCGCTTTTATACGATAAGAAATTAGTTGTAAAAGAGTTTGAAAAAGTTTACGAAAAAATATTGAAAAAAGCATCTATTTTTGAAAACGAGGATATATCTGTTTTATTGGAAATTAATCAAAGTAAAATAAAAGATCTTTTTTATGCAAATGTTAAACTAAACAAGAAAATTTCTAAAGTTCGCTCCCACCAACTATTCAAACACGAAATGGAAAAAATTGAGTTTGTTAGACAAAGGGATGAACTGTATGAAGTTAAAACCACCCTAAATCACGAAAAACTAAATGATCTAAATCGTTTTAAAGTCGAAGAAATAGTTCAAGATAGAGTAAAAGATTTAATATTAGTTTCAGTTGAATCAACACTTTGGAGAATAATTGAAGATTTAATCAATGAGAAAAAAAACATTGATTACCTAATTAAACTTCCAAAAGAATTTTTTGACTATAAAACCAATATTAATAATCTTTGCAAACTAACTAGCATTGTTGGACTAACTTCAAGAATATACTTCGATTTAGAATATGTTAATTATGATAAAAACAAAACAAGCATAGAAAAGTTAAACGAATCTGGTTTCAACCTAACAACAAGGGAAGCTGATTGGATAGCAGATGCTGATTTAGACTTTGTCGACAAAATAAAGTATGTAATTGTCGACGAACGATATAAGCAAAAATTGAAAGATGTGAATATCTTACAAGATAAAATAATTTACAGTTGCGCTTCAACTTAGTTAGGGAAGGTGATTCATGAAAGATAAATTGGTAGTTAAGGTTACTGCAGAAGGTGTATATAAAAGAAAATTATTACTAAAAGCTGCAAAAATTAGCCTATCAGCAATATTACTATTTTTGTTAATTATGTATTCAGTATTATATATAGTTAATGAAACAGGATATTTTACGATAATAATTGATCGTAATTCGGCTGATAGTTTACTTTTATCATCAACTAGAGATTTTTCGACCACCGAAGTAAACCTTAGAGCTAATTCACCGGAAAGCATGGATAACATTTCAGAGCTTTGGTTACCACCAGATATAAATGACCATGAAGGTGATAACAGTGGAAAAGATTATATAGCATATACTTTCTTTATAAAAAACGATTCTCAAAGAAGCGTTGATTACGAAGCAAGTATTAATATAAGATCTGTAACTAAAAATGTTGATGAAGCTGTTAGAGTCAAAGTGTACCACAATGATGAACCGACTGTTTTTGCAAAACTAGCAAGGGATGGCAATCCCGAACCAGGAACCGTCCCATTCACTTCGAACACTAGAGTGATGGGAAATATAAGAAGAGATTTTGAACCCGAAGAAATAGACAAATATACAGTAGTAATTTGGCTTGAGGGGGACGATCCAGAATGTACCGATGAAATAATTGGAGGCTTTATGAACATGTATATGTTAATAAGGCTACACGAAGAATAAAAAAAGGAGAGATAATTATGAAAAAGAAACAAAAACAAAGTATTTTAATGTCACTATTGATGTTGTTAATTACAGCAGTAGCTTTAACAACAGCATCATATGCATGGTTTAGTGTTAACGAAGCCGTAACCTTGTCAAACTTGGATATACAGGTAGAGGCAGCAGAAGGTATTCAGGTATCAACTGATGCTCAAACTTGGAGAGCAGCAATAACAGTTGCAGACATCCTTGATCCAGGACCAAACTACCCAGGTCACACGAATCAAATTCCATCTCAGTTAAAGCCAGTTTCAACAATTGGTTCACAAAGTCTTGGTAACTTCGAATTTTTCGAGGGAACATTAATTGAAGATGCAACAACAACACTTACTACAACTGAATCACCAGCTGAAGCAGCGGGAGATGTGGGAAGTTACATGGCGTTTGATTTATTTATTAGATCAGCAACAACAGAAGATATTTATTTAGCATCACCAACAGCATTAACATATGCGCCACTTGATGGTGAAGACAGTGTTGGTCTTGAACTTGCAACAAGAGTTGCGTTCTTTAATCGAGGAACACAATCGGATAATGATCCAGCAGGAGCAAGAGCTTTAGCTGGGGGAACTAGTTCTACCCAAGTTATTTGGGAGCCAAACGCATTAGAAAATACACCAACAGCAATAATTGATGGTGCAACAGCTGGAACTAAAGAACCTTATTACGGTGTTAAAGCTGCGGGAACAGGACTAGAACTTGAAAACTTTGATACACAATCAACTCACTTTGAATTAGTTACAACGATTACACCTGATACAGATGCATCACCATTTGATACTACAAATCCAGATAATATTATATTTACAGTAACACCAGGTATTACAAAAGTAAGAGTATATATTTGGATTGAAGGTCAAGATGTTGATTGTTCGAACGACATTTCACTAGGTGTTGGAACAGTTGCAGCAACAATTAGATTTATAAAACTGTAATCGTATAGTTGACCAAGAAAGGAGCGAAATATGAAAGGCATCAAAAAACTAGGTAGTATCTTGTTAAATATTTTGCTAGTAGTAATTATATTTATGGCAGCTGTTGTAACAATTGTTGCATTAGCTACAAGAGAAGAAGGCGTACCTAATGTTATGGGCTACATTCCTTTAAGTATCCAATCTCCATCGATGGAAGATACGATTATGACAGGGGATTTAATCATAACCAAAAAATACGCTGATGAAGAATTAAATGTAGACGATGTTATTTCATTCTTTTCTTTAGAACAAGACACTAAAATAATAAAAACACATAGAATAGTAGAAGTCAAAACAGCTGGAGGCATGGTTTCATATGTTACCCAAGGTGACAATAATGACCTACCTGATGAAGTTGAAGCTGCTCCAGGAGATATTATTTCTGTCTATGAAGGAACTAGAGTTCCATTCCTAGGTAAGATGTTAGATATTTTCGGTTCACAATATGGCTTCTTGATTCTAGTAATTGTACCTCTTTTTATCGCATTCTTATATCAACTCTATAAATTTATCGGTTTGATCATAGAAATGAAAAAAGAACAATTTTTAAGAGAAATGCAAAGTCAGTCGAAAAAAGTATAATTAATTATACTTTTTTAAACATAGTACAGGAGGGATTATATGGATTTGTACGTGAAATTCTTGTACGATTTTATGTCACAAATCTTCAGTGGTATCTCACAAATAGCACTAGGAGTATATAACGGAATAGTTGAAATATTCAACATTCCTAAATACATAGCAGTAGTCAAAGATTATTCTGGCGACTTTAAGGGCGGACAGTGGGTTGTTCTCGCCCTTGCTGTGTTAACGGTGGCAATTGTTTTAGGCCTCGTAGTACTTTTAGTTGTACTACTTTTAAAAAAGTATATAAGAGTTAGAAAAACTCTAGTTGAACAAGAAACTCTATTAGAAGAGTTAGCTGGTTTGAATAGAGAAGTTTTTAAGTTAACTCAAGAAAAAGAGAAAATTTTAGCAATGAAAATTTCACAATTAGGACTTAAACCTGGTGAAGATCCAACAATGGAAGGTGAAATGCCTGGTGAAGGTGAAAAATCCGATGACATAAAAGAAAGTGATGAAATCGGACCTAAAGGAAAAAGTAGATTTTTCAAACTTACACAAATTGATAACGAATCTGAAAATTATCCTAAAATTGAAACAAATGATACTTTATCTTTATCAGATATTTGTGAAACATTTAGAATGTTTGCAGCACATAAAATGGGGCTTTACTATAACATTAAAGTTATAAGATTATTCCTAGCTTCATTTTCAGCAACAAGACTTGTAATCTTACAAGGTATCTCTGGTACAGGTAAAACTTCATTACCATATGCATTTGGAAAATTCTTGAAAAACGATGCAACAATCGCATCGGTCCAGCCCTCATGGCGTGATAGAACTGAGTTATTCGGTTACTTCAACGAATTTACAAAGAAATTTAACGAAACAGAAGTTTTGAAAAAAATGTATGAATCAGCATATAGAGATCAAATATATTTAACTATACTGGATGAGATGAACATCGCTCGTGTTGAGTACTACTTCGCAGAGATGTTATCGATTCTGGAGATGCCCAGCCGTGATGAGTGGATTATCGAATTGGTTCCAAACATTTGGGAAAATGATCCTAAATTAATACCAGAAGGTAAATTAAAAATACCTGATAATATGTGGTATATCGGAACAATCAACAACGACGACTCTACCTTCATGGTAACAGATAAAGTTTACGATAGAGCAATACCAATCGACATCAACGACAAAGGAGAGCCCTTTGACACAACGCCAACTGACGAAACTCCTCTAAGTAGTAAATATTTAGAAAGCTTATTTGATAAAGCTAAAGAAGATTTCGTTGTATCCGAAGAAAATTTAGAAAAACTAGAAGAACTAGACAATTATGTAATTGAACATTTCCGTCTAGCGTTTGGTAACCGTATTGTTAAACAGTTAAAAGATTTCGTTCCAGCATATGTAGCAGCAGGAGGAACAGAAATAGATGGAATCGATTATATATTAGCAAAAAAAATCCTTAGAAAGTTTGAACAATTAAACTTATCATTTATTAGAAATGAGATAGATGGATTTGTAAAATATATTGACAAATTATACGGAAAAGAAAACATGAATGAATCAAAGGAATATTTATTAAGACTTAAAAAGCAAATGTAGGTGAAATATGAAAAATAGTAAAATCAAAAACATAATAAATTCAACTGATGAACAATTATATCAAGAATTTCTTGAAAATATTGATTCGGGCGTTACTATTGAAAGCAACCTTCAAGGTGTGGAATATGACGATTCTTGGATAGATGTTTTATACGATTCAATTCAGTTCCTAGATACAATTGTAAGAAATCCAAGAAAATTCATTATTCAGGAGGAAGAAATAGTTCCTATTGAAAAAGCAAAAAAAATAACACTAGAATCAATTCGTCATTTAGCACAACACACAAACTTGATTCAAGACGTTGATGAAAATGGCAATATAACACCTAGTGCAGTTTTGAACGTAAACAAAGAAGAAAGCTTTGATATATATGAAAACAGAATGATAGCAACGCTTCTAAATAATATTTCCGCCTTCATTCAACTTAGAAAAAAGGTAATGGGTGAGGGCTCTTTTTCTAATTCTGAAAAAAAAGCAAGTTATGAAGCAGAAACAAACTTTGAAAACAGAAGTGTAAAAATTAAAGTTGACTTGGAATCGCACAGTAGAGAAGAGTCAAATAATAAATCCTCATCAGCCGAAAAACTTAGCAAAATCGAGGAAATCATGAGTGACTTCTTAGGAAGTGTGTTTATGAAAGATATGAGTGGATTTATTCCAGTTAGATCTCCAATTAGAAAAACTAACGTTATTTTGAAGGACAATAATTTTAAGGCAGCTGTTGAACTTTGGCAATATATAGAGTCCTACGACGTCTTAAGTAAAAAGATTTTAGATAATAGAAAAAAACACAAAAACCCTGAAGTTATTAAAGAAAAATTAGATGAAAGTTTTTTGCTAAACTATATTATTTTAGATGAGATGAGTAACAAACCGCTTTCGCCTAAAATTACAAAATACTATATTAAGCGAATGATAAAAGATTTTATGGCTAGTAACACAATGGATATAAAAGAGTTTAGAAAAATGATTTCAACTGAGATAACTGAATATAAAAGAGAAGAAAAGAAAAAACACAATGCTGCTAAAAGAAAAGTTGATTCTATTTTTGATAGATACAATAAAATGAATGACAAACTACTCGATTTATTAAAATAAAGGAGTAATAAAATGGATCATTACCAAAAATTACAAGAAATTAAATCAAAAATAAGAACCAACATAGTAATGTTAGTAATTACAGTTG
>SKGW01000075.1 GCA_007117285.1 Bacilli bacterium | reverse complement strand
TTTCTTCATCTGTTCTGTGAATTTCTTCTGTTTTATAACTCTTTTCCGAAGAAATAATTGGTAATGCAGTTACAACTTCTGTTTTTTTATTTTCTACTACATTTTTTTCTTCTTGTGCAGCGTTGCTCTTCTCGTCATTATATTTTATTGGTTCCTCGATTAATAAAGGCATTGCCTCATATTGAAAATTATTTTTAGTTATTTTAGTCTGTTTTGCAGTTTCTGTATCACTTACAAAAAATCCAGCTAAAATCATTAAAACAATTGCCAATCCTTGAATTACTTGTGATTTTTTCAAAATATCACACCCCCTAAAAGCTCATGGCTTTGAGAGTTATTCTACCATATATTGATTCTTTTTCCAAGAAAAAAGAAATTGTTTTATAAATTTCCTCTTTGTTCATTTTTTTGCTACTGCTGGTTGTTCGTTTTTTTTGTTTATTTCATCTTGCAAAAAGGCAATTGTGTTCCACTGAATTTCTTCGGCTGCTTTAATATTTTGAAGGCGCTCTTCTAATTCCGCTAGTTCCTCTTTTGCTTGCTTCCTTCCATACTTGTCATAATTAATTCTTCTCAATTCATATGTTTGACGCAATTCTCTCTTTTTTACTACTAAATCTTTTAAATCAGCTCTTGCGTCTTTAATAGCATCTACCATTTCATAAACTGTTAAATTTTCAATATTTTTTGTAAACATATTCTTCCTCCTATTATAATCACGATTATATAATGTTTTTCTAATTCTCCTTACTCTATTGCCTCGAACACTGTAATCATATCCATCCAGTTTTGCGTACCATGAACATCATTCATTATTTTCCATGATTCACTAACTGTATATGGCCTGTTGGGTAAGATCATCATTTGTTTTTTTGCAAATATATTAAGGGGCTCCATCGTTTTAATAAAGTCCAAGATTTCTTCATCACTCAATTAGATGTCATTTTTGAAAATTATTGACCCTGCTCCGAATACATCTATTATATAATGTTTTTCCGTTTTATATACAATTGTATTTTGACTTCCATAAGTTATAAATATTGGTCCAGATGCGGCTGCTATGCTTCTTACTAATGCTAGATTTTCCATTTTTTGCAGCGTTCTTATCGGCGTGAAAAAGGAGTAGTTGTTTAAATCTAAATTTAATGTTGCAAGTAGCATTCCGTATAGTAAAAAGGCATCCTCAATTGAAGCTTCGGCATCACCTCCAATTAATCCAAAATATGTTTCTTCGTTTCTTTCGCATGCAAATCCAGTCTCTCCTCTTTCAGAGCAGTCATCCGTGTTTATTTCCAGAAATGATGGAATTGTGAATTTTTGGTTTTTATATTCAAATTTGTTTTCACCTTCGGTTATTTCATCAATCAGGTATACTTGAACTGGAGTAAGTGGTTCGTTTTTTTGTTTTACTCGCCATTTTATAACACCTTATATAATAACTTTATCATATAAATAATCGCCAATTAAAGAAAAGTTGCTTCACTTGTTTTTTTGTTTACAATTCTTTCTCTAATTTTAAAAATTAAAAAAGACTACAATGTCTTGTAATCTTAATTATTTTTGGTTTTCTCCAAATAATTTATCTGCTATAAATACTACCGCTGCTACAATAAGCAATAAATGGATGAGGCTTCCTCCAATTCTAAATAAAAATCCTATAAGCCATATGAAAACTACGATTCCGCCAAGTAATCTTAAAAACTTCACTATAAATCACCTCGTCTCCCTTTATTATTCAACGTGTAATAAAAAGTGTAAAGTAACAAGTGTTTTGATTTAAATGATTAATACATTAATCATTTTTTAATTTTTAAAGTAAGATTTATTATACCATAATCGCGTAGGGACTCATAATTCAGTTCACACATTGCTAAGCGTTATTACGGAAATGGATACTATATTTTTTTCATTAAAAAAGACCAAATTAAATTGGTCTTTCCTTTGTTATTAAATTTTTTTCAAAACGTAATATCCATAAATCATTTTACCATATACATAATCGCCAAATTTCCACTCAACAACAATATAATTTTCATTATTGATATTTAAATGTTCATACTTTGATAATGTATCTGACTTGATTAGATTAATTAAATAATCTTTTGTG
Organism: Bacilli bacterium; assembly: GCA_007117285.1. GTDB lineage: Bacteria > Bacillota_I > Bacilli_A > RF39 > UBA660 > CSBR16-174. The sequence goes on along the minus strand of SKGW01000075.1, from coordinate 6,896 downwards.
TATTTTATTTGTCTAGCAGTATTTTCACTGTTGCTAAGCATTACAATACAATCATTATCTGGTGAAACAATTATTTTTTCTAAAAACAGACTTTCTTTCCAATTTTTTCTTTCTGGATCAAAGCTGTCTTTATCATTTATGAAATCAACGCTTTTCCAACATCCAATTAAATCTAAATCTTCAATGAACGGTACATTAATATCATCTTTTGTTCCTATTTCAGAAATTGAATATTCTTTATTATCAATTTTTTCATAAACTGCTACTTTATAAAATGTTTTATCTAAAGGATCTATAACATTTAAGTACATTTTATTTTCTTTTAAATGATACTCACACGCTACTCCTTTTAGAAATACTATTCCTTTTGTCCATGAAATAACCCAATATTTTTCTCCACCTGGTAAAAAGTACAATTCTTTTATGTTAAAATCATCTTCATCAAATTTAGAATCATATGCTTTTTCAACATTTTCCGAAACACCTAATAATTTCCATTTACCAATAACGTCTTGATCGTTTATAAATGACTTCATATCTTTAATAACCTCCTTACTTTGCGATAAGGATTTTAGTGTATTGATATTTTCTTTGATTTTTTCAGCTTCTTTTTCGTATTCTTTAATTTTTAATTGTATTTGTGTTTTATCGAAATCAAATGTTTTAATTTCTTTTAAAGACAGACCTAAGTCTTTTAAAATCAATATTTTTGTCATTTCTTCGATATTTTTTTCATCGTAATATCTATATCCTGTATATATATCAACAAGAGCAGGAAATAGTATTTTTTTTTCTTCATACAATCGAACTGTTTTTATAGTTACGTTAAATAAGCTAGCAAATTCTCCAATTTTTATCATATATTTCTCCCTTCGAAATTTCATAGTACACCTAACCTTAAGGTTAGAGTCAATAGTTTTTTTGCGTTTTTTTAATTTTATCATATTCTACTCATTAAAAGGTATTTAATTAAATGCCAATATTGAAATTTTGAGATTTTTAATCAATATGTAAACATTATATAATAAATTTTATTCTTTGTTTAAAGATTATTCTTAATTATGTTAAAATTATATAAGATGGAGATGAAATAATTAATGATAGAAAATGAAAAATTAACAGTAACTGATACCATTAATTCGTTTGCATATGAAGGAATTAATATTAAAAATTTAGCTGATAAAATGCAAGTTGTATCAAGTGGTGAGCGAATTATTTCTAACAAAGAAAAGCCTATATTGGCAACAACTTTCACGTTTAGTTGTACTAATGTATTGTTTTTTTGTAATGATTTCGCCTATTTAGTACATCTCAATCCTGCACAAGCAGTTGGAAAAAATGATTTTTTTAAAACTATTCTTGCTGAATTAGAAAAAATCGTTAATTTGAGTGAACTTGATAATTTAAATGTTTTAATATCACTTGGTCATTCAAGTGATGAAAAGCAAGAAAAAAAGTTTCACGACATGAACTTTATAAAAGAATCTCTGAAAACGTTTGAAAGCGAAAACGAAATTAACCTTAATTTGCTACCGACCCAAAGAAGTAAGTATTTGCTCTTTGATTATAGAGATGGCACTCTTATTATTGATGGATTAAAAAATAAAAGTAGTGTTGCAGTATTGAAGAATCACAACTCTTCAATTAGTGATGAAAATGAAGTTTTTAAAAAAGGAAGGTAATGAACATGGATTTTGATATGATTTTCACTTATTTTATTTGGGAATTTATAGTTGGATTTTTATTTTTTTTCCTGATTGGTTTTATTTGCTTAATTATTTCTTTTTTCCTTTGGAAAAAAAGATTTGATGAAGATTATATAAGTGATCCTATGTGGTCTCAAATTTATTTCGGATTTTTTAAATATTTTTTCAACATAATAGAAAGTATAAGGGGAGTTCAAAAAGAGGAAACCGATGATGTTATTTTTTCTAGATTTTTCTATATAACAACAGTCATTGGCATCACCTTGATGCTTAGCGGGATTTTCTTTTCTAGAAATGCATTTTTAGATATGACTTATAACGATATAATACAAGAACAGTCAGTTATAATGCACAATGAGAGAGAATCCGGCAACAGAAGTTACTTGCTAACTAATACGGGAAAGCTTTATTACGATGATCGCAAAGAATTTAAAAAAATCGAACCAAATGAAGAAATTGTCTTTACTATAAAGTATTTTAAGAGAACAAAAGTATTAGTAAGTGTTGAGCAACATTGATTTTGAAATTAACCTTTATTAATCATAATTTTTTTATCCACTAAAAAACCACACCTATGTGGTGCGGTTCACATTTGAATTTAGGAAAAAATGAGTTTTTACTCATCTTTTTTATTTTCAATTTTTCTTAGTTCTTTATAAGTAACAAAACCTATTAAAGAAAGTCCTCCAACTAGTAAGTATAACCAAGCTGGAATTTCAAGCCAAAATTCTCTTAACTGAAATATAATGTTTACCACAACTGTTATAACACCTAATTTAAATAAAGGTCGATAATGTTCATTTATCTGTCCTATAAAGACAAGCAATACTCCAAGAACTCCCACAAAAAGTCCTATTAGAATATCTGGAATAAATATCATCGAAACTATTATAATGGTAAGAGGTATTGATGTGAAAATTCCTCTTGAGTTATCTTTTGTAATTAAGAAATGGTTCATAAGGAATACTGCATAAATTAAAATTGATCTACTAATTATTATAGCAACGATATAATCGGTAGTTATTTTATTCCAATACCATAGTGGCATTAAAGCTATTATTAGTGTAGCTGCAAATAGGCCTTTGTTTTTTCTTAAAGCAATCGCAAACACAGCATATATCGTTAGTGTTGACAAGACACTTAAGTTGTCACCAACATTCATCATGTCGTTTACAACCAGTTGAACAAACGCCGTTATCAGCAGCACGCTATAGGACATTACAACAAATCCTTTATCAAATTCATTTTTAGCATGCTTAATGTATGAGAATCCAAAAATTAAAAATGAAATTATTAGAATTGTGAGTGGATAAGTTTCTGAAGTTGTTATCATACTATTAACGATATTAATTGTTAATAGTATGTTTGAAAGGTAAAAGTATGAAGTTAACTTAGTTATATTAGAAGTTAATAGAAACATAACTACCATGGAAAGTCCTACAAAACTATAAATTAAACTATCACTTGGCAATAATTCATGATGAGACATTAAGAAGTAAAATGCAAAAGATAATATACCAAATTTAAGTGGCTGCACTACATCTTCAAAAGATTCTAGTGCTTCTTCATTTGATAACCTTGGTATTAAAGCACCAACTATAAACAATAGTGATGCCGCTAATAAGGTCGCCAGTTGATTTGTGTTTGAGAATAGTAATTCCCAAATTAAGATAATAATTCCAATATTAATAATAAAGGCTGTATCAAAGAATACTTTGTTTTTTTCTTTAAATAAATAGCTTATAGCCATCAATACTATAATTGCTACTATGCTAAATAGACTTTCATACCCTTCCGTCACCATACTAGAGTTATACATTGTTAAAAAGATAATTACAATTGATAATAAAATTCCTAAGGTAGTTACAATTTCTTCCGGTTTTGCTTTTAATGAAAACGTGTATACGTTTACTATTATAAGTGCCGCTGTGATTAAGTGTATATCGCTATCTAAAATGGGCGCCATATAAAACAAGTAAACAATTGGTAAAACAAGTAGTGATGGTATTTTAGATATGGTGTTTATAAATTCATTATTTGATTTAAGCAAATTAGCAATTAATAAAATAGTTGACATTACTGCTAGCTGCTCTGCCATTTCCATTTCAAAATGAGTCATAATCATTATTAAGCTTGAAGCAAATAGCAAGCTTGCAAGATACAAATAGAATGAGCGCTTAAATTTGAATGAAGAAATAACATTTAACGCTCCTCCAACTCCAAACATTAAAGCCCAAAGTAATGATGATCCTTCCCCGGTGAAAGAAAGATAATCTCCAAATATGCTAAAGTATCCAATTGAAACTATTGAAAAAATAACAAAAGAATTAGCAAGGTTCCAATATGTTTCTGATGTTTTTGGTAGATTTAATTTTTTGTCTGTAAGTACTGACAAACCATAAAATAACAGTGAAATAAATATCAAAAATATAAGTTTGTATATATCATCAATTGTCTCCCAAGAAGTTGTTGAAAAAATTGCTCCTGATAAGAAAACCATTCCAACTCCGAGTTTTAACATTGTATTTATTCTTTTTATTTCTGGATCATTTCTACTTTTTTTGGTTTTAAAACTTGCTCTTCTGTATTTTCTTCTTGTTCAGGAGAACTTTTTGAAGAACCAAGTTCTGCAGTAGTAATTATTATTAGAACAAATGATACAAAGTTAACAATAATTAAAGGTGCTGCAATTAGGAATAGTAGTGCTTGGCTGTTTTTCCGCTCTTTCTCTGATGAGAATGCTATTGCGAGAAGAAGTGATGCTGTTACAACTAAAACTCCCGGAATAAAAATTTGATCATTCATTGTGTATTGATAAAAACCAAGTAATAAGTTTAGTACGGCTGCAATTAGTAATTTTACTGACATATTATATTTCCTCCTATTATAGTGATTATAACATGGAAACAGTTTGATTTAAAGGTTTATTTGTCTTCTATTTTCAACAGTTCAGGGTTTTTTTCAATAAATTTTGTATATTTTTCTCTAAATTCTCCAAATTCAAGCATCATATCTTCTATTTCAGGATAACTTTGATTGTTTTCCACCTGGTACTCATCTAGTTCTAATAGTATGTTCTCCGCATCTATTAATAGTTTTAGTAACTTAGAGGCGCGACTATTATGATTAATCCAACTTCGCTCTCTTATATCTGAAAGTTGAACTATATCGTTTTGGTTTGCTTTCCTTTTCATTAATTTCCTCCTTTTTAAGATGACAGATAAATTTAATAGTTTCTCTAATTATTAAAAAATAGTTTATTTGTCTTTAAGTCATGAATTTGTTATGACCTTCTGTTCATCTCGTCTATAATATAATTAAAATGTCATTTCATAATTATTTGATTAGTATATTATATCATAATTAATTAATAGAAAAAGCTTGATATATTACTATCAAGCTCGATTTAAAACAATTCTTATTAATTTTTATAATCAGTCGCAATATTCATTAAAAGTTTTTGTCTTTTGCAATTGACTTTGATGCAATGCATTCGCCATTCACGTCATATAAAGCAACGGTTTGTACATTTTTCAAATCATTTAAATATCTAGTAAGTAAATCATCTATTGAAATAAATTTAGGAACGCTTTCTTCATCTAAAATAGGATTGGTTTTGGCAAAACCAATCATAAAACCTTCTATTGTTTTACAGTATTCCCCCACTGAATAATAATCATCATAAAAATATACAATTCTATAGCCTGCAGAATATTTTTCCCTTGATTTATTAAATTTTAAATCATTTGGTTTTACTTTCATCCTTCAAATCATCTCCCTTTACAAATTTTTTCGATTCGAAAACATAATTGGTTCTATTTTTGAAGTTATTATTAAGAGATACAAGCAGGGGTTTCATGCAATATAAATATTCATCCACTGTAATTGGAAATCCATATAATAACCTTTCTTCTAATTTGTAGTCAAGATAAACTTGTTGTGATAAATTCAAAAATGAATCTTCATACCAAGAGAAAGAATTTAACAAATGCCTTTTATTTCCAATTGTAAAATATGCTATCAGTGGCGACGACACCTCTTTGTTTGGATTATTATAATGATACCCTCTTATCAATCTCTGTAATTTTTCCATTTCTAAAAGTTCATATAATTTTTGCAACTTACCTCTTATAAATTTTAAAGAGGTTATTAATTCTTTAAAAGATTTTATTTCAGCAAGTCGCTCTGTTGGCGAAAAGTCATATAATTTATCAGCTTCATTTACTAAATTAGCTATTCTAATAATAAATGATTCTATTGTATTATCACGATATGAAATTTTGTATTGATTTGCGTGTTCAACCTCATGAAGTAAAACCTGTAAAATCAACATATTTTGATATAGTTTTTTTTCAAACCCACTTGCTGTTAATATATTCTTATCTATATTTTTCAACACTCTTTCAAGAGTCGTAGAATAAATAGTAATTTTTTTGTCGCACTCAGAATAAAAAGCAACGTTTTCGCTTATGGTTGGCATAATGCTTATGGTTGAAATATATGAGTTTAGTTGCTTATTAGCAACCAAGAAAATTAAAATTTTTTCCATATCGTTCAGATTTAAAAATTTATTATTTATAGATTTGTCGTATACAATTTTAACTATATTTTCCATATAAATAAACTATTTACTTTATTTATTCATTAAACTATTTTCTTTTTATTAGTACTTTTGACGCTTGATCTTTTTCCGAAGTTTGTTCATAGTCATATATTTCTTCTAAAATTTCGATTTCTTCCGGTAACAAGTTCAACTTTTCAACATATTTTAACCAAGGATTTTTCCATTTTCTTCCTTCACTTCTTTCATCATCTTTGTCACGTTCATATCCATTGTTAACATTCTTATGTCCGTGACCTTTTCTCCAGTCGTCAGATTCATATATGTTCCCGTTGATATCTACATATGTATCATATTCATCATCATTTGCACATTCTTCGGATTCCAAATAATCTGCATATGCCTGGTAATCGTTGTCAAAATCTGATAATTCTTTTCTTGCCATATATAGCACACTCCTCTCATAAATTATTTTTTTTCAAGACAATAATATTAAATAAAGTAAAATTTGTTAACTCACCACCTTTCAACAAAGCATAGAGTATCACATGTTTATTGAATTTATCAGTCAATAATTTTTTTGATAGGCAACTGTCACATTTTACTGGTTAAAGCACAACTATATGCCA